>JAYWMS010000376.1:0-10113 GCA_035873215.1 Nitrospirota bacterium
CCATGGATTGGAAGGACATTCTGATGCCGATGCGTTAACCCACGCGGTGTGCGACGCATTGCTAGGGGCAATGGGAGAAGGTGACTTGGGGACTTATTATCCAAGTAGCAATCCCCAATATAAGAATATGAACAGTCTCGCTATGCTGGACGGAATACGAAAGAAACTTGCGGAAAAGGGGTTTTCTCTTGTTAATTTAGATTCGACCATCTTAGCCGAAGCGCCCCGCCTAGCCGCATTTTTAGCCGACATGGGACAAAGCCTAGCCAAGACCTTGGAGGTCGATTCATCCTTGGTGAATGTGAAGGTCAAGAGTAGTGATCAACTAGGTGCCATTGGGCGCAAAGAGGGGATTGGGGCACAAGCGGTTTGCTTGATTGAGCAGAAATCATTCTCATAGAACTGCTATTACGATGTTTAGATCCATTCGACAAGACTTGCAGGCGGTGTTTGAACGCGATCCTGCTGCGACGACAAAGCTGGAGGTCCTTATCACGTATTCCGGCTTTCATGCCTTGCTGGCTCATCGTATTTCGCATCGCTTGTGGGTAGCTGGCCTACGGTTACTGCCTCGTATTATCTCTCAGATGGCTCGCTGGTTGACTGGGGTGGAAATCCATCCAGGGGCCAATGTTGGCCAGGGGTTTTTTATCGATCATGGAATGGGCGTGGTGATTGGGGAGACGACCGAAATTGGGCATCATGTGACGCTGTTTCAGGGGGTGACGTTAGGTGGAACCGGCAAAGAGCGTGGGAAGCGACATCCGACCTTGGGCAACCATGTCGTGGTCGGGTCCGGTGCGAAAATTCTAGGGAATATTCGAATCGGGGATTTTGTAAAAATTGGAGCCAATTCCGTGGTCTTGCGGTCGGTGCCATCCAATTCCACTGTGATCGGGATTCCTGGACGGGTCGTGAAGGTAGTAGGCGAACGAATGCCGGAAGAAACCATGGATCACCTGAACGTTCCCGATCCGATCGCTGATCGGTTCGAAGCCATGGAACGGGAAATCATTGAACTGCGAAAAAAAATAGAAAATCCGGAAACGCCAAAATCGGAGTGAGATTTTTTTGGTAAGTAAGTATTGAATCAAGGTCATTTCAATCTTATACTTCTCGTAAGTGATAAGTTCTATCCCCTATGCCTAAGACCCTCTGGCCTTTAGTATTAACATAGGAATTTTGAACATCTTTACTCGGACAGGTCTTGATGCACACCTAGGAGGAATTTCCCGTGAGTGAATTACCTCGAATCACCAAGCGAGTCCAAGAGATTCTCAGTTATTATCAAAGCGATGCCCCAGGGATTCGTACAAACCTGGCAAGACTGCTCATGAACGGGTGGTTGAGTGGGACTGGAAAACTTGTCATATTGCCCGTGGATCAAGGCTTCGAGCATGGGCCGGCTCGAAGTTTTGCTCCCAATCCTCCTGGATATAATCCTCATTATCATTTTGAATTGGGCATTGACGCGGGTTGTAACGCCTATGCCGCTCCCCTCGGTTTTTTAGAAGCTGGAGCAGCAGAATATGCGGGCCAAATTCCCTTGATTCTCAAATTGAATAATAATGACTCGTTGCAAGGTGGAGATGATCCCAACCAGGCCATAACAGGAAGTGTTCAGGACGCGTTACGACTTGGGTGCTGTGCTATTGGATATACGATTTATCCCGGCTCAGCTCATAGCCAAGAAATGTATGCGGATTTGCGAGAGCTTATTCTGGAGGCCAAGTCAGTAGGGTTACCTTCGGTGGTGTGGTCGTATCCCCGTGGGAGTGGGTTGAGCAAGGCAGGGGAGACAGCCATCGATGTAGCCTGTTATGCCGCACAAATTGCTGCGCAACTTGGGGCACATATCATTAAAGTGAAGGTGCCCACGGATCACATTGAACAGGCTGCAGCGAAAAAGGTTTATGAATCTGAGAAGATTCCCATCAGCACCCCGGCTGAACGGATACGCCATGTGGTGCAAAGTTCATTTGATGGCCGTCGGATTGTAATCTTTTCAGGAGGCGCAAAAGACACTGAATCGAAGATTTTTGACGAAGTACGTGCCATTCGGGATGGCGGGGGGTTCGGCTCGATAATCGGACGCAATTCATTCCAACGTCCAAAGGCCGACGCCATGAAGTTCTTAACAGCGGTAATGAAAATCTATTCGGGAGAAACACCATAACACGTGAGAGGTAAGTTGGAGTCGATTTTTTTATGTTTGTCATTCCGTAATTGGCAACTGACGGTAGTAGATCCGTCGACGATCGTCATCACTGCCACTTTTTTCTTTCTGAGGAAAAAGACGCAGTAAATCCTCTCAGCCCACCTCCGAAAAAGTTTGAGATGCACCCATCTCTCAAGGGTAGAGACCCCGGGCTGTATGAGCTTGTGCGACTTGGTCGATGCCTCTCATGAGAGCAGCCATGCGCATGCTGGTCTTGCGTTCCTGTGAAAATGCCAAGGTGCGATGGAAAGCAGCGGTGATGATCTCGTGTAAGCGTTTCCGGATGTCTCCTTCATTCCAAAAAAAACGCTGCGCATCTTGTACCCATTCAAAGTACGACACGATCACACCACCTGAATTAGCGAGAATGTCCGGGATAATAAAGACTCCGCGATCTTCCAAGATGGCATCCGCTTCTAAGGTCGTTGGCCCATTGGCCGCCTCCACGAGCATCCGGCATTGAACGTGTCGCGCATTGCCCGCATGCAGTTGTTCTGAAACAGCAGCAGGGATCAATACCGTACAGGCCAAGGTCAGGAGCTCCTCATTGGTCACGCAATCGCCAAGTCCTATCTCACAAATTGATTTGCCCGTACGATACTCGCGTAGAATCTCTTGGATGTTGAGTCCGTTTGGGTTATAGACACCCCCGGACAGATCGCTCACACCAATGACCTTGGCTCCCAATTCGCTTATGATCCTGGCGGTATGCGAGCCAACATTCCCAAACCCCTGAATGACGACAGTGGATCCCGCGATATCGATGCCAAGATGCCGCATAGCTTCAAGCGTGACATCGACCACACCACGACCTGTTGCCTCCTCTCGACCTAGACTCCCACCAATGGAGAGTGGTTTTCCCGTGACTGCTCCCGGTACGGCAAAGCCCACCTGTTGACTATAGGTGTCCATGATCCATGCCATGATTTGTGGATTAGTGCCGATATCAGTGGCGGGGATGTCCTTATCAGGACCGATCAGCGGAAAAATTTCAGATGCATAGCGTCGAGTCAGTCGCTCAAGCTCTGGTATTGAAAGAAGGTGGGGATCAACTTGAATGCCGCCTTTTGCGCCGCCATAGGGTAGGCCGGCCAAAGCCGTTTTCCAGGTCATCCACATCGCCAATGCAGCAACCTCACCAAGGTTGACATTGTGGTGATAGCGAATACCTCCTTTTGACGGGCCACGGGTCGAGTCATGTTGTACACGGTATCCGGTAAACACACTCACGCTTCCGTCATCCATCCGAATGGGAACACTCACGACTAACGACCGCTGGGGTCGTTTTAGTCGTTCCCGAAGATTAGGATCGAGCCCCATGGCTTCAGCTGCTTGATCAAATTGGGAGATAGCGAGATGAAATGTCGGATGGTCAAATTCGTTTAGCATTGGGTGTTACGAATTGTATCTTACCTGCTGGACGTCAGTTCTAACTGATGTAGAAGGTGTTCCCAGGCGACTCTCAGCCATTAGCGTACTCCGGGAATAATCTTATGTCACTTAGGAGGTTTGAGTCCCGAATCTGCTTCTTCAACCATAGAAAATCTTAAGGTCTTCTATTGTGCAAAGAAAATTGCAGCATTTACACAATTATAATGGGTTTGTAAGATACTTGCATGACTTGGCAAGGATGTTGTCGAAAAATGTTTTGTCTGCACGGAGTCCTGATCGGAGTGTTCATCCTAAGTATTGGGTTTGTCCTCGGGAGTATACCCGGTATGGCCCAGTCATCTGCCTCATATATCGTTCTTCAAGACCAAGAGCCGTTTTATTCTCCGCCAACCATGACCATAAAGTCCGGGGAATCAGTTGAATGGCATAATCGCTCAATTACTGAGCACACGATCACTCATGATGAGTGCGGGCGAAGCCAGTTCTGCGCATTTCATTCTGGCCATCTGCATCCAGGGGAACGGTTTCCTGTACCAGACCTTTCGCCTGGCCGATATTCTTACCATTGCGAAATCCATCCCTTCATGCGTGGGATCATTGTTGTCAGATCTGCTGTGCGTGACTTCAGGACTACTGAGCTTTAGCTTGATGAGTGCATAAGTTCTATTCTGGATACAAGACTTCAACTAAATATAAGCCCTGTGCCGGTGCCGTTTTTCCTGCTGCCCGCCGATCCTGCAAAGCGAGAATCGTCTCGAGATCAGAAGGTTGACGTTTGTGCAACCCGACTTCTACGAGTGTCCCGACGATAGCGCGTACCATTTGTTTAAGAAATCGATCAGCTTCAATTCGAAGGTGAATCCGTGTCTCTACCTCATGGATATTCAAACAACGAATGTTACAGAGGGGATTCGTATTGTCAGTAGGAGAACCTTGAAACGATAAGCAGTTGTGTATCCCAACAAGGCATGTCGCGGCTTCTCGCATCGCTCCAAGATCGAGGGGCTTGGGGATATGCCAGACTCTCTTTCGGTCGAGGACGGGGCGAGGCCGATCATTCACAATTCGATAGTCATACACTTTACTCACGGCATCGTAGCGCGCATGAAACTCATGGGAGACGGGTTCCGTCGATCTGATGCCGATGTCTTTCGGTAAAATACCGTTGAGCCCACGCGTCCAATCCAGTGGGCCTAACGAGCGATCCGATCGAAAACTGACAACTTGTCCTAGAGCATGTACGCCGGCATCGGTACGGCCTGCTGCCACGGCAGAAATCGTTTCTTGCGTCAATTCCCGAAGTGCAGATTCCAAGCTGGCTTGAATGGTCGCTTGGTTGGGCTGCCGTTGCCAGCCCGCATAGGCGGAACCATCATACTCCAAAGTCAGTTTATAGGTCGGCATGGGTATAGGGTGACGCCTCCTCCATCATGAGGAAATTATAACTGAAATTTCATGAGGAGGGGAGGTGTGGGTCAGGGCAAAGAAACTATGACATCTCCGGGTACAGGGTCTTGAGATAGGCATCAATGCCTTTATACATACCTTCGGCCAAACGGAGTAGATATTTCTTACTGCGGAGACGTTTTTCTTCTGAAGGATTGGAGACGAAGGCGACTTCAGTCAGGATGCTTGGCATGGTCGTAAATCGGAGGACATAAAAAGGGGCTGTTTTCACGCCATGGTCTTTAACGGAGTATCGCTTCTTTAAGGTGCTCAATAAGGTTTTTCGGGTGGTCCAGGCAAACGTTTGTGACTCTTCTATCTTCTGGTCATTTAATTTGTCTGCAATAATAAATTGCCAAGGGGGGGTATCCTCTGCGAGCGTTATGCCGTTTTCTCGTGCGGCGACTTGAAGCGCACGAGGATCACTGGCTTTTCCAAAATGGTACACTTCCAAACCTTTGATCGATTTCATAGAGTGTGAGTTGACATGAATAGAAATAAAGACATCGGCTTTTTTGTTATTGGCAAAGGCGACCCGATCTTCAAGATTCAGAAACACATCGGATGATCGCGTCAGGAGAACGGCAGTCCCCAGACGACGTTGAATGATGTCTCGCAAAGTTTTGGCGATTTTTAGTGTGACTACCTTCTCTCGCGTGCCTTTGGCACCGATGGCCCCGGGATCTCTGCCCCCATGGCCTGGGTCAATCACCACCAATAAATCTTTAAACGATTTGGCGGGAGCTGGAACTGTTGTCGGGAGCGATTCTGTGTTGCCGGGCGTGACCGAAGCCGTTCGTGAAGAGGTGGCCGGTGACGATGTTTTTGTAGGAACAGAAGAAGGATCTGCGTTTGGAGAGAAATACAGATCGACAACCAATCGATATGGGCGTCGTAACGTATGGAGTTTGTACTTGTCGACAATGGCTAAATCCAGCGTGACTGACACGGTCTGGTTGGATCCTTCGGAAATCTTAATCCCCGGTGGGAAATTTTTATGCCTGAGTCGTTTTCGTGCTTTTTTGCTAAGACGGGACTTTTTCAGATGAAGGGTCGTGCGTTGTCGTTTGGGATCTTTGGATTCAGAAACGGTTCGTTGACGAGGCAGATCCAGTACGACACGAGTGTAGGTTTTATGCGCATGAAAGCGAATGTTTGAAATGGAGATCGATGAGGGTGCCCGACGAGACTTCTTTGTCCGTTTGGCCACCAAGGTGACGTGACTGGCAGAGTCACCGGTGAATCCAAAGGTTGAATAGATGGGTGGGGAGGCCCCATGAACAGGGAAAACGATGAAGGCTGTCGCGATGAAAGTGGTGAGAGTGATGCGCCAACAACGGTTAATCATCAATCGTTTGTACTCCAAATTCCAAGGGGTGTTCAAGAAGGATCGTTTAGCAAGGCCGGTTTCGTGCTCTGTGATGAGTGCCCCGTTATGGGAAGGAACTTCATGACCCTTTTCCCCTACGCTTTACGAATTCCGTTTTCGGAGAACGTTGTTGGTGGTCCTTTCCACAAACTCAGAGCATGCTCAATCAACAAACCTACTATAGTTTTTTCTCAGATGACTTGGTTATTGTCAAGCGACCTCCCGGCATCGGCGTTGACAGTGCCAGGACCTTCGGCTAGCGTCCCTAGTATGCCAGTCCATGTCATAATCGATGGTTATAATTTACTTGGTGTGCGTGGTCAGGTCGGACCCGGTTCGTCAGTTGATGGCGAGCATGTGCGGGACACGCTATTACAGGAACTAACGCTGTACCGACAACGAAAAGGCCATTCTATTACGGTTGTTTTTGACGCATGGAAAGAGCGAGGAGGGTTGGAACATCGAGAACACCGCACTGGCATACAAGTTGTGTATACGCGTGGGGGGGAAAAAGCCGATCAAGTCATTCAACGCATGGTTCGTCGATATGGGCGGAATTGTGTGGTTGTGTCTTCAGATTTAGAAATTTGCCACACAGCCAAGGATCATGGGGCATTTGTCTTATCATCACAGGAGTTTCAAGGAAAACTGAAGGTCGGGGGAGCAGGCCGCATGACGACGGAAGACAAGGAACGGCTTTCAGTTGAGGCGTCATTTGTAAAAGACGACGAAGAACCTGTTCCCAGACGCCCCGATAAAAAAGGGAATCCACGCAAGTTACCTAAAGCCCAGCGGAAGCGGAATCGACAACTCAGGGGATTTTGAAGAGCTGTTTGGTATTGGCCACGGTGGCGTTTGCGACAGTCTCAAATGCGGAGGGTTTGCCGTTACCAATCAGTTCGGCGATGGTTTGGGCCACATGAGTCACATAGGCTGGTTCGTTCCGTTTGCCACGATAGGGAATAGGCGTGAGGTAGGGACAATCAGTTTCAATCATGATGCGATCAAGTGGGACGGTTTGCACTATCTCACGAAGCATCGAGGCATTCTTAAACGTGATGACGCCGGAAAACGACAGGTAAAAGCCGAGGTCGAGGGCATCTTTGGCGAGCCAGGAATCACCAGAAAAACAATGAAAGACTCCCCCGATCTCTTGGGCATGTTCTTCTCGCAAGATGGTGATGGTATCTTCTTGCGCTTCACGCGTATGGATGACAATCGGCAATTGGAGGGCACGGGCTTCACGAATCTGCTCTCGAAACCGCTGGCGTTGGACGTCGCGAGGTGAATGATCATAATGATAGTCGAGCCCAATTTCGCCATAGGCCACGACTTTAGGGTGTCGAGCCAATTGCTGGAGTTCAGGATACCACGAGTCTTCCACTTCCTTTGTTTCATGTGGGTGGACGCCGACCGTGGCATAGACATTCGAGTGGGTCTGGGCTAACTGAACGGCAGCGCGACTTGTCGATAAATCACAGCCAATCGTGACAAAGGCTTCAATGCCGGCCTCTGCAGCACGAACGAAGATGTCGGAACGGTCCTCATCAAACCTCGTGTCATCCAAATGAACATGACTGTCAATCAACATGCTTTCCATCCCTTGCATTGTGTCTATAAAGAGGGGTGATCCTAACACATCGTGTGAGACCAGAGAAGGTGACAAAAGGTAAGCGTTATGGACTGGGATAGCTCAATGTTTTTTTTCATTAATGGGATGGCCGAAGGATCAACCGTCCTAGATTGGTTGATGTTTGAAGTATCCCAAGAGGGGAACCTTTGGTTTCCAGTAGTTCTGCTTGTGGGGTATTGGATATGGACGAATTGGCGGCAGGCCGTAGTAGGAACGCCATTGTTAGCCCTTTCGATCGGGATAAGTGACTTACTGGGTGGACAACTGAAAATTTTGATTGCGCGCCAGCGACCATGTCAGGTGTATTTGAATATTCACGAGCTGGTTGGCTGTGGTGGATCGTTTTCCATGCCGTCCAATCATGCGATCAATTCAGCAACGGCAGCAGCCTTTTTATGGATGCTTTATCCTTCAACTGGTTGGGTGGCCTGGCCTTTGGTTGGATTAATTGGGATGTCGCGCGTCTACTTGGGGGCGCATTATCCTACCGATGTGTTGGTGGGATGGGGATTAGGAATCCTCTTAGGGGTCGCCATAGGGGCTGCGTTGGTTAAACGACCTTGGTTCCGTCCTAATCCGTCTGCGAATTAGTGGGAGTGTGCATGGCGAGATTCGTCGGCAGAATTCTTTGCAGGTAACTGATTGAGATCACAATGGCGGTGATCGGCATGAGCACATGCAGTCTCAAGTTGAATGGTCAGATGATGAATGCCGAATTCTGAAGCGACTTTCTCCCGGATGGTTTGGAGTAGTTCGTCCTTTAAAGGGGCATTTTCTTGATCGACCATCACATGACACGTCAGCATGACCAATCGAGGTTCCACGGCCCAGATATGTAGGTCATGAACATTGTCAACACCGTCAATACGTTCCATAGCTTCTACGACATGAGTGGTTTTTATTCCGGGCGGTGTCGATTCGAGTAGCACCTCTAGTGACTCACGGAAAATCGGCCAGGCCCCTTTCACAATGACAACGATAATGGCCAGACTAATAAGGGGGTCCAACCAAGTCCATCCGGCAAACAAGATTCCAATTCCTCCCAGGACCACCCCAAGGGATACCCAGGCATCGGCAAGCATGTGCCAAAATGCACCACGTATGTTTAAGTCATCTTTCGCTCCAGATTTGAGAAGTAAGGCCACGGCTAGATTGGCCACAAACGTGGTTAAGGCAATGACGATGACCCATCCACCCAATACGTTGACAGGGCTGAATAGGCGTGTGATGGCAAAGTATCCAAGGACTGCAGCTGTCAGGAGCAACACGAAGCCATTCACAAATGCGGCTAAAATTCCAGCACGATGATAGCCGAATGTGCGTTCTTCCGTAGCAGGTTTGGCTGCGAGCACATGGGCATACAGTGCTAGAAACAAGGCGCCTTGGTCGATAAGGTTGTGCCCCGCATCAGTCAACAATGCTATGCTATTGGCCAAGAACCCGCCGGTCACTTCAGCGGCGATAATAACGGCATTAATCGCCAATCCCCAATACAAACGACGTGTAAGGGATTGATTAGATAAGGGCGAAGGCTCCATAGCGGCAGTTTCGCATGAACGATGGGTTCCAGCAAGAAGGGCGGAAGCAATTGAAGTCATGAGAAATTGTCGAAATTTATTTCAAACGTAATGCGGCGTGATCAAAGAGGGTAATTGGCTGGGTCGTTTTCTGTAGGCAATAGGAACTTCTTAAATCTGGTCGTCACTCGGGGCTGGGAGAGGGACCATGTGTATGAATACGTGGTGTGGGGTTGGGGTGAGTAGTTCCCGCCCAACCAACATTTGAGGCAAACCCCTGGCCGTACAGATCATACAATTGGAAGAATTGAAATGCCTTGCAATCGGTCAACACTTCTTTGACCTCATGCAGGTAGCGATCGTAGGTGTATTCGAATGTGACGCCTTGTCCACCGACCATGATGACCTGTTTGTTGGCAAGGTCAATCCGGCTTTCCTGATGAAAGACATATCGGTAGTAAGGACTCTCCGGGCCGCCGATATGTTTAAGAAACATCGACCATGTAGGAGTGTGATCGGCTGAAAGTCGTTCGGCAAT
>JAYWMS010000428.1:0-11123 GCA_035873215.1 Nitrospirota bacterium
CTGGGAGGTCATCTTCAATAGGGATGCAAGACATGCCGTTCCCATAACCTTTTATGATCTTTTGGGGAAATATCGGTTGTTTGTGGCGATAAATTGAGGTTATTCGCAAACGCTGTCAGTAATGCTGAAAAACTTTGAGAAAGGTGTTTAATCGTTCGTTTTAACTGCCATACCCAAGGTGATGAGGCATGGGAAGACATGGATGACATGTCTTGACATGACAGAGTGAGAGGCAGATGGTGGTCCGGCATTCTTGGGTCCTGACAAGGGCTCTGGTTTCCCTTGAAGACGAGAGGACTATGCTTATCGCAACTGTTGCCTTTCGACGCTGTATTATTAACTCACCAGATTTTGGAAGTAATGAGGATCACGTGGGTTCACGGGTATTTTTCGATCTCAGTGTTGCAGACGAAGGTTTTGCAAATCTGTACGTGGATATCCGGCAGCTCGTCCGTGAGGGTACAGAGCATGAGCCGTTGCTCGTGACTCACCCGTCAAATTATTCAGGACCGTTTAATTTCCAGGTGTTTCAGGGACTGGTCGAATTTTATTACCGTCATGCTGTTGGTGGAAAGTGGGGCATGTTTGGTATGCATGGAATCAGGATGCGATTAGAAAACTGGACGGTGGAACAAGAAATGCTGGTGCAGTTTGAAGTGTTTGATGATGAGGAAGAGGTTGCTGGGATTATTTAGGGGGCTTTGAAAAAGTCCGCCAATGGCGTTCTCGGCCCATTGTCGCCTTCGGGCTCACAAGCTTGCCGCTCTTCGCGAGGTTTGCGCTCACATACGGCGTGTACGCTCCGCGCGCCAACGGTTCTGCGGCCTTGCTGGACGAGCCTTTTTGAAAAGCCCCCTATCGAAAATCTCATTAATTGGAGAAAGGCTAGAAAGGTTTGGATTCTAGAAGCTGGGATTTCCTTATCCGCCTAGGTTATCCGATAGGGCCTTTTGAACATCTTGGACAATTTGGGGAGAAAGCGGTTTCATCCCAGGACGATAGCGTGCGATAACTTGGCCCTTCCGGTCCACGAGAAACTTTTGAAAGTTCCACTCGATTTCTCCGGGATAGGGGCTTTCTTGCGTCAGGTATTGATAAAGTGGATGCGTGTCGTCACCTTTCACGCTGATTTTTTCAAACAGCGGAAATTCCAATGCATACTTGGTATAGCAAAAGGTCTTAATCTCCTCACTCGTGCCCGGTTCCTGTTTCCCAAAGTTATTCGCCGGGAACGCCAGGATCTCAAACCCTTGTTCTCGATATTGTTCGTACAGTGTTTGCAAACCACCATATTGTGGAGTATTTCCACAAAAGCTTGCGGTGTTGATGATCATCAACACTTTGCCCTGAAATTGTTTGAGATTGACGGGCTGTCCATCAATATCGTTCATCGTCATTTGAAAAATCGGGGAGCGCGCGTTTGGCATTTCGCCGGCTTCCACATGCGGTGGGCCCACGTCATAGCTAGGTTTGCATCCCAAAACCAATCCAATACACAACAAGAACCCGAGCAGGACCTTTATGTGGTGGGGGAACATTCGTCGCTTCATGGAGCCTCCTCAATCTGTGTATGAGTGAATCGTATGTGGAGCGAAATCGTTGTCATCCTTTTATGTTCTTTCGAGCCCTTCCCTGGCAAACGGTTCTTGTCGTCAATAGTACCAATATGGTCCGATCCATGGGCGATAGTAGTAAGGATACAGGCCATACGGTCCATAACGGTAGGGGTAATAGCCGTACTGCTGTGATTGCATGGTCTCTGGCCAGACCTTGAGATGTTGAATCGTGAGTATAGGGTAGGTGTAATCCATTTCATCAAGGGGTTCCGTGGCACTGCCGGATATGGTGCCGATAAGAGTTAGTCTTGTACCTTTTGGGACCGTAGCTGGATCAAGGAATTCCATTTGGGTTGCCAGAAAGCGACCCTCTGAACGGGTGCGGTTCCGAGAAGGCTCCTGGTACGTATCGAGTGGTAGTTGCAAAACGGTGAGTCGAGTATGATCTTTCAGTCGTTTAGCTTCGAGTACTTCTCCGGCCACCAAAATCGTTTCGCCTTCGTGTGAGTCGGGCGATTCCTTGATTTGGGCAAAGGTGATGGTGGAATTGACTTTCGCAAGAGCGGTACCCGGGAATAGATCTTCACGAGAAAGAGACGAACACCCGGATGAGACAAGGAATATCAGGCATACGATCAAACCCCTTATTTGTTGCGGCTTCATGTACCTACCTCAGCATAACGACCAGATATGTACTATTCATTGTACCTCTTGAGGAAATGATTGCCAATTACAGCATGGGTACTCGAACTTAAGACATTTCAGAGGATGAGGCTGGTATGCAGGTTAGTCACTAAGACTAAGAGGGGCTGGTGTTCCGGGTGCCAGAACCACTATCCTTATATGATCGATATCAAAGCATAATGAATGTTGTTGTCCTGACAATTGAGGATGTAGGGTAGGCCTAACCAAATTAGAAAACTTTTTGATCATACAAAAGACATTAGGATGGAACACAAACCACAAACTGACAAAGTAAAACCCCGTCGTCGTGAACTGATGATGGCCACGGTAGAAAAGATCAAGGACCCGGTGTGTGGGATGATGGTGGATCCGCTTCAGGCTGCAGCGAAATATGAACATGGGGGGAAGACGTTCTATTTCTGTCACCCTCGATGTCAGGAGCGGTTCCAAGGTGATCCTGAGGGGTACCTCAGCGGTCGGTATCAACCCGGCATGGAGGCAGAGCCAGCAAAGCCCGGCACCTCCTATATCTGTCCAATGTGTCCTGAGGTAAAATCCGATAAACCCGACGCCTGTCCTTCATGTGGCATGGCTTTAGAGCCGTCTGTCGTAGTTTTGGCTGCAACAAAAACTCAATATGTGTGTCCCATGGACCCCGAGATCGTCCAGGATCACCCCGGGACATGCCCGAAATGCGGGATGGCCCTGGAGTCACGGACGATCACCCTCGATGAAGCGGTCAATCCTGAACTCGTCGATATGACCAGACGGTTTTGGCTCGGAAGCGCCCTGGCATTGCCGGTTTTTATTCTAGCCATGTCAGAAATGATTCCGGGGCAGCCATTGCAACAGGTCCTGTCGAACAACCTGTTGATCTTGGTGCAATGGATGCTCGCTACTCCCGTGGTGGCGTGGGTGGGCCGACCATTTTTTGAACGAGCTTGGGCGTCGATTGTCAATCGAAGCTTGAACATGTTCACACTCATTGGCATGGGGACGGGAACCGCGTATCTGTACAGTACGGTCGCGACTTTCATGCCTGACCTGTTCCCGCCATCTTTTCATATGGCTGACGGCCAAGTGCCGGTCTACTTTGAAGCGGCGTCAGTCATCATCGTCTTGGTTGCGTTGGGTCAGGTGTTGGAGCTACGCGCACGAAGCCAGACATCAAGTGCCTTGAAGGCGTTGTTGGGCTTAGCCCCAAAGACGGCCCGCCTTGTCAGGAGCGATGGTCGGGAAGACGATGTTGGGCTAGAAGAGGTCAAGGTTGGTGATTGTGTCCGTGCCCGACCTGGAGAAAAAATCCCGGTTGATGGTGTTGTCGTTGAGGGGGCGACCTCGATTGATGAATCGATGCTGACGGGTGAACCCATCCCTGTGGCAAAGTCTGTGGGAGATGTTGTCACAGGAGGGACGTTGAACGGTACAGGCACGATAATTATTGAAGCCAAGCGGGTGGGGCAGCAGACTATGCTCGCCAAAATTGTCCAGATGGTGAGTGACGCCCAACGAAGTCGGGCGCCGATTCAACGGGTGGCAGATGTCGTGGCCGGCTATTTTGTCCCGATCGTCGTTCTCGTGGCGTTGCTGGCCTTTGGGTTATGGGCGGTGTTTGGTCCCGAACCACGATTGGCGTATGGCTTGGTCAATGCCGTTGCTGTGTTGATCATTGCTTGTCCGTGTGCGTTGGGGTTGGCCACACCCATGTCGATCATGGTCGGGACAGGAAGAGGGGCCAGGGCCGGAGTACTGATCAAAAACGCTGAAGCACTAGAGCGATTGGAAAAGGTGGATACTATCCTGGTGGATAAAACCGGGACGCTGACCGAAGGTAAACCGACTTTGCAAACAGTTATGCCGGCTTCGGGGTTCACGGACCATGAACTACTTCAGTTAGCCGCCAGTGTGGAGAAGGTGAGTGAGCATCCGTTGGCGTCCTCAATTGTCAAAGGCGCCCTGGATAAGAACATGGTCCTCAGTGAGGTACAAGAGTTTCGTTCCCAAACGGGGGAGGGAGTCAAGGGTTTGGTGAATGGGAAAATTGTGGCGCTTGGGAATCGACTCTTTCTCGAACGGGATCTTGGAATCTTATCCCGTGATTTGAGCTCTCTTAACAAACAAGCCGACGAACTTCGTGCGGTTGGCGAAACCGTTATGTTTGTGGCCATCGATAACAAACCGGCAGGTTTGATTAGTGTGATTGATCCAGTCAAACCTTCAACAACTGATGCTATTCGGGAGTTAAGACGGTCGGGAATCAAAATCGTGATGGTGACAGGTGATAGTCAAGGAACAGCGGACGCTGTCGGCAAGCAATTAGGCTTGAAAGAGATTCATGCCGAAGTGCTCCCCGAACACAAGCATCAAGTGGTGAAACAGCTTCGTCAAAAGGGACGAATCGTCGCGATGGTCGGGGATGGCATCAACGACGCCCCGGCATTGGCTGAAGCCGATGTTGGGATTGCCATGGGAACCGGAACGGATGTTGCCATCGAAAGCGCGGGCATTACGTTGCTGAAAGGTGATTTACGTGGGGTCCTTTGCGCTCGGAACCTGAGTAGGGCCACGATGAGAAACATTCGACAGAACCTATTTTTTGCTTTCTTCTATAATCTGCTTGGGGTGCCGATTGCCGCTGGTATTCTCTATCCCTTCTTTGGAATTTTACTCAGCCCGATCATGGCCAGTGTCGCGATGACCTTTTCCTCCGTTTCAGTGATCGCCAATGCACTGCGACTCAGAAGAGCCGTGTTGTAACCCCCTACTAGGAAGCATTTTAATCTCGAAATACATTCACTGAGGTGGTTGCTGATCGGCGATGCTGAAAGAGCATTGGGTTATTTGACAGTGAGTGCCTCGGACCGTATCAGTGCCCATCCGCTTTCCTGTAAAGTCTGCAGTGCCTGATCTCGTTCAGGACGGTAAATGGCTACCGAGGCAATGTCCCCTTCCTTGAGTTCGTAGTTCATGTTCATCGGGACCATACTGGTCTTTCGACGTATCGCCAGAATCACTAATCGTTCATTGTAATTGGGTTGTGCGGTAGGTGGTTCTTTCGTTTCAGGCATCTTACCTGTAGTCGAATCGAGTGGAGGCTGGTAGGAGAAATGATCAATGTCCAGGTCATCGTGGCGTGTACGAACTGCCCAGCGTTCAATGTCATGGGGACCTTCAAATAATACTTTCCCGTCATGTCGTTGGATGTGTTCTGGAATCTTATCTCCCTCGAGTGATTCTAAAGCAACAAATCCCTGAGGAACCCCAAACAGATTGTGTGTTTGATCAATAAACATGCTGTTTAAATGTTCATTTGGGGTTAGTCCTATCGATGTACCCACGAGTTCCATTTGTGCTCGCAAGAGAGTGCGTTCCTGCAGTGCGTCGCCAAAGACGACAGAAAAGCCAGCTTCCTCGGCTTGATGGCAACGCTTGGGATCGGAATCCAAATAGACGACGTTCAGTCCCTGGTCTCGAAAAACCTGACCTAAAGCAAGTCCCAAGCCTTCTGCCCCGAGAATCGCAATACGGTCACGCTTAGGCAGTCGCAATTCCAGCAGTGAGGCAAGAGGCCGTGCTGTGATTCCTGCAAGTCCTACGGTCCCGGCGATGGTCAAGAATACCAGTGCCATTAGTTGAGAACCCCCGTCTAAGCCTCGTTCATCCAAGATCCCGGCTGTAAGTGAAGCAATCGCGGCAGCGACGATCCCACGTGGTGCGACCCAGCCTATAAACACGCGTTCTTGCCAGGTTAATGTGGACCCGCTCGTGGAGAGCCAGACGTTGAGGGGGCGAATGACGAGAATCAAGGTAGCCAAAACGTAGAAGCCTCCCATCCCGAGGCCTTGAACATCTTCCCAGCGAATCGTCGCAGCCAGCAATATGAACAGCATGCCAACAAGCAAGATGGACAACTGGTCCTTGAAATCCCGCAAATCTCTGTCAACCGGTGTGCGGATATTGCCGACTACAACTCCGGCTATGGTGACGGCCAAGATCCCGCTTTGGGACATCACATGATCCGACGCATGGAAAAGGAGGAAGACTGCAGCTAGGGTGAAGATATTCGTAAACCCTCCTGGGACGAGGAATCGAACGCGGAGAATCCAACCCAGAAGAAATCCTCCGATAATGCCCATGATGAGTCCAAAACCAAAACGAAAGACCAATCCCACTGTTTCGCTCAAAATAGTCAGCGCTTGCGCACTTAGAGCTAAATGAAGGACCAAAATGGCTAGGAGGGCACCGATGGGATCGATCAAAACACCCTCGGCTTCGAGGATGGTTTTCATGTTGGGGCGAAGGCGCATGTCTCGAATAAGGGGCCCAATGACTGTGGGACCGGTGACGACGACGAGACTACCGAAGAGGAAGGCGAGTGACCACGACCAATCCAAAAACACCAACACCGAAACAGTCGCGCCCACGAATGTGACTAGTGCGCCAATAGAAATAAGTTGACGAATCGGTAGTTCCTGACGCCGGAGTCTTGAGGCTTCGAGATTCAAGCCGCCTTCAAACAAGATGATGGCGACGGCAAAATCCACGAGGCCATAGAGACCTGATCCCAATGAATCCGGGTTCACCCAGTCGAGTCCGCTCGGACCGAGTCCAAACCCTAGTGTGAGAAGTAGAAGAATGCCGGGGATTCGGAGATGTTTTGCAACTGACTGGGCGAGAACGCCCGCTGCTAGGGCAATCGCGAGGGTTAATCCCGCATGGGTGGTTTCCATTTACAGACAGGTATCCATGGGAGGAATTGATCAGGAAACAGGTATTTTGATTGCGGGACCTTTTCGGTTGGTGATCTCAGGCACATGCCTTGAAACGCCGGAAAACCCATGTGCTATTGAGTTTAGTTAGTAGCAGATTCGCGATTATTGTTAAGGCATTTTTGTGAGGGAATCATTTTCCGGGAAATATTATTGAGATGCAAGGGGGATATTGTGTGACTCCACCAGGGAAGAGTTGGGGCTTCTAGTAAGCTTCCATGTCCTCAAATTATATAGTGAAAACTGGCGCATTTTAGTTTTGCACCCTGAATGCCATTTCGCTATGCTTCCGCCTGCTATATGGCAGGTGAGCAGTAGTGATAACAGAAATTCGTAAGTCTTGTTTTTGATAAATTCTAAGTGTCATCTATGTATTGGTTAGTGAAAAGATTAATCAAACTGTCTCGCCCAAGGTCCAAACGAAAGATTCTGAATTATGTATTGGAATCTGAAATTGAACGTTACGTGTTTCATAATTTGAAACGACATGACTATTATCCTGCAGATATCATCGATGTGGGAGCATTTGAAGGAGAGTGGACAAGACGCATCAAGACCATATTCCCCTCGTCGCGAGTTCTGATGGTAGAACCGTTGGCTAAGGAGTCTTATTTGTCGGAGGTTCAGAGGGATTGGCCAGACGTGTCCTACTCTATTCAACTACTCGGTTCCAAAACCGGTACAGAGAAAAGGTTCTATGAATGTGAAACTGGATCTTCCTACTATGAAGAAAATTCGTCGGCGGCGAAAAGACCGACAGTGCGTGAAACACAATCTCTGGATGATCTGTTGTCTTCGCTAAACTATGTACTCCGATCTCCATCGTTATTAAAAATCGATTCGCAGGGATCGGAGCTGGATATTCTTGATGGTGCCCAGCAAAGCCTTTCCTTTTTTGAGTTTATTTATCTGGAAGTGCCAATCGTGCTGTATAATCATGATGCTCCAGACTTTGAAGCCTATATCAACTACATGTCGAGGATCGGATACCGTGTATTCGATGTTTCTACACATCACAGCACCAAGAAATTGTTGGTCCAAGTAGATATTATGTTTTTGAAAAAGGACTCTCATTTTGCGAAAGCATGTAGCGAAGCACTGAAGGACTAATGGTTATGAGCGAGGGGATCTTGAGATCAATTGTCGATTGTTCCCTCGTCAGAGCAGACATAGGAAACAAAAAAATAAAAGAGGGATGGACGATCTTCTAACTAAATATTTGTGCAATAGCACTGGCGCAATGTAGACATGAACACCAAGACTTGTTGCCTCATTGCAATATTGGCCCACCCGTTCGAAAAATTAGATGCAATCATTTACTGACCAGACATGCAGGAGAATCCTGCGTGCCTTACTTCCCTTGGGGAGCATGGCTTTCCCGGTCCCCAATCAAAGATGTAAATCCCTGGTAAACCAGGGGCTCATGTTTTAACTATCCGGTGAGCAAGGGCGTTCATGTTGAAACGATTAGTTCAGATATATCAAGAGGTCCTCATCAAGTGGGTCGAGGTCTGTCGGCAACGTGCCCTTTGGGTTGTCATTGTCAGTCTTCTTCTCTCCGGCGTGTCCGTCGTCTATACCGTCAAAAATATTACGCTCGACACCAATCCACTGAATTTGTTGGATCCGAATCTCCCGTTCAGAACTTTGGATAAGGAGTTTGAGGCGGCGTTTCCTCAGCTGGCTGACCTAATTGTAATCGTCGTCGATCAAGGATCGTCTGAGCAGACGCGCGGGGCTGTTAAAGAACTCGTCAAACGATTGAATCCGCATCCTGAGTTGTTTTCCTCCGTGTATCAGCCTGCCCAACCTGAATTTTTTGATCAATATGGATTGCTGTACTTTGATCAGGATGAACTTTGGCGATTGGATGAACGTTTGTCGAAGTGGCAGCCTTTCTTAGGGTCGCTCGTGCATGACCCGAGTCTGCGCGGATTCTTTTCGATGCTGACCTTGGCCTTGGAAGAGGATCCATCGCCTGACCAGCAAGCGTTATTGGCCAAGGTGTTTGGGTTATTGAGTGATAATATCCAAGCCCAACGATCTGGCGGCATCAATTCTTCGTCGTGGAAGAACACGATGCTGGATGATGTGACTGATAAAGGTAACGAAACGCGCGGGTTTCTCTTGGTCAAGCCTGTGTTCAATTTTTCTGAACTCGCTGCAGCCGGAGATCCTATCAACTTTATTCGAGCCCAACGGGACGAGCTTCAAAAGACCATGGGGGTTCGCATACGCTTAACGGGGTCGGTTCCCATTGAAACGGAAGAACGCGAAACGATTGCGAAAGGTGCGGAGTTGGCTGCGGGACTTTCATTTGGATTAGTCTGCTTGATACTGCTTATCGGCCTTCGTTCCGCACGTCTAGTCGTGGCGATTCTCAGCACCTTGGTGATCGGATTGATTTGGACTGCTGCGTTTGTTGTGTTGGCCATTGGGTCAATAAATTTTATATCAGCTTCCGCTCCTGTTCTCTTTATCGGACTGGGCGTAGATTTCGGCATTCAATTTGGCATGCGGTATCGGGAAGAGTTAGACCGGCAAGGGAACCATGCTGTTGCACTTCGTCAGGCTATATCAGGAGTCGGTGGAGCGTTGACGTTAGCTGCTATTGCGGCAGCCTTAAGTTTTTTTGCCTTTCTACCTACCTCCTACCGAGGATTTGCAGAGTTGGGTCTTATCGCCGGGACTGGGATGTTTATTGCGTTATTTGCCAATGTAACAGTGCTCCCTGCGTTATTAACGGTATTCCCGACATCGCCTGTTCACCGATCCGACCACGATGAGAAGGATGGAAAACAGGGGATCCTGTCCTCTTTTCTTCGGTATCGCCGTGCAATTCTCTGGACGGCCGCTCCGTTGGCTGTACTCGCTATCGGAGTGTTGCCACTCTTGCGATTTGATTTTAACCCGCTCCACTTACGCGATCCTTCAACCGAAGCTGTTGCCACATTTCAAGAATTACTGGCAGATCCGGATACATCGCCCTATGTCATTCAAATTATTGCTCACAATAATTCTGAGGCTGAATCCATCGCGGCTGAGCTGGAAATGTTGCATGAGGTTGATCGTGTACTGATGCTTCAGGATTTTGTTCCAAGTGATCAGGATGAGAAGCTGGCCATCATTGATGATTTGGCCTTGGTCATTTCCCCCATTTTGATTACGCAAGAGCCGATTCCTCCACCAACATCTGATGAGGAAGTGCAGGCTGTTGAGAACTTTCGTCAGATATTACACGAGCAATCGACAAGGGTCTGGGAGAGTGGCATTTCGGAAAGCATGCAGAGGCTCGCGCAGTCTCTTGAGACGTTGGTGAGTGGAGCCACTCCAGCGGATTCTGCTGTTGAAGCGTTGCGGGTCCGGTTAATCGGTGATTTCCCGCAATGGCTAGACCGGTTGCGTGGCTTGATGGGAGCGGATTTCGTGACAGTGGAGAATCTCCCACAGAGTTTAAAGGACCATTATGTGTCCAAAAAGGGAAAGGTTCGGGTTGAAGTGTTCCCAGTGGGCAATGGCGGTAACAACCGAGAGTTGCGTCAGTTCGTCAGAAGTGTGCAACGGGTGGCGCCTCAAGCGATCGGGTCACCTGTTGGCATTGTTGAGGGGGGGCAGGTCGTGATTGATTCCTGCATACAAGCGACGGGGATGGCGATTATCGCATCGGCCATCTTGCTTTTTGTCGTGTTTCGGCGATTGGGCGAAATGGTGTTAGTTCTTGTGCCACTCCTGCTCACGATGGTGCTGACGGTGTCAGTGTGCCTCCTTTTCGGTGTGCCGTTAAATTTGGCGAATGTCATTGCAGTCCCACTCGTTCTTGGCCTCGGTATCGCGTTTGGTATTTATCTCGTTCTACGAAAGCGTGAGGGGAATACGATGGTGAAGGTGATGAGGGGGAGTACATCAAAAGCCGTATTTTTCAGTGCATTGACGACTATGGCTTCATTCGGATCGTTAAGCTTCTCCCAACATCAAGGCATGGCCAGTCTGGGTATATTACTAGTGATTAGCCTGACGTTGGCACTTGGGTGTGCCCTTCTTGTGTTACCAGCCATCATGGCTGAGTTGGAACAGCGGGGTTGGTGGTTGGATATTAAAGGATCCACATAGTACG
>JAYWMS010000482.1:0-2933 GCA_035873215.1 Nitrospirota bacterium
ATCCGTTCCGTCCATGATTGGCCCCCGTCAGTGCTCCGAAAAACCCCCACAGTGGTCGCTGCATATAATGTTTGGCTACTCCGCGGATCAAAAATGACCTGGTTCACATTGGCCGAAATCGTCCCCTTCTGAATTCCAACATTATGAGGTAGCCAGCGGCGACCGCCGTCTGGGCTTTTGTAGACCCCATCCGCCAGCGTACCCACAAAGACATTAGCCGGCAGTTCCGGATCAATGACCAGATTCATCACGCGCGTTCGGGTGAGCCCCTCAACGAGGCGTTCCCAGGTCTCTCCGCCATCACGAGTCTTATACACAGCCTCTTCAGTGGCAACATAGATGATTTGTGGCTTGTGGGGATGCAGGGCAATTGCCGCGATTCGATCGCTTCGTTGACTGCAAGCCGGTAATGGGATCAGCCCTAAACATCCTATGACTAGGAAGGCATTTCGCCATAAGACCCAGTACCGTCTGAGGGATAGACGAGTATTCATAGCTTGCCAAGTCGGCATTTCACCATTTTGGGGATCGTGGATTCCTTCAGTTCATACAGGGTGTTCATACCCCATGGCTACGCTGTGGGACGATGAAAAACACTATAGGAATGTCCAAGTCCGGAACCTGTCGAAGGAAGCGTCGGCTGTATAACAAAGGACAGGGGTGATGAAAATCAAGTAGAAAGTCAAAAGGATTGTTCCTACTGATTGCCCTTCACTCATCATGATCAACACCCCATCAGAGAGCGCCGCTGGCTTACCCTTCGATGCAGTATATCCGGAGCATGGCCGAAAGCTCAGTGCATGTTTTTTCAGCACTCCCAGTTCCTGCCGTTACCTACCTTGCATGTCCAAGGGTGTGGCGTATCCGGTGAGCTCGACGTATCCTACACCATCTAATGGGACCCCTTGATTTTTTCCGTGAACATCGACCGCCCCTTCCCAATAGGTCACCTGCGTGCTTTTCGATGTCCGTAATTCTTGATCTTCCTGAACCGGTTGAATCCTAAGAAATAGCCCAGCAGACGGTATCTCCAAACTCCATGAAGACGGATAACGGGCACCGCTCTTTGGGCTGTGCCACTGCGACTGAGACCGAAGAATGATATCTTGGAGTGTAAGATGACGTAATGTCCCATCTTCATAAATCAGCGTACCGCTGGACGCAGGATCAGGGGTCCCGTCTTGACGACGTAACATATACACCATCAGTTCCAACTGCCCATCAAGTTGAAGACTAAACCAATCCCACCCGACCTGATTATCACCTAATGCTCCGGACCCAAATTCATGATCCATCCAACTTAAGCCGGTCACCACAAAGGGTTCATCATCCATGGTGATGGTGCCCCTCGTATCCAACCGGGTCAGAGAGTAGTAGTGGGATGCCTGCCCAGTGTTGGCCCCTTTGCGGCTCACTCCGTCTTTACCATGAATGGTTGGCGGTTTCAGACTCGTCAACAGCAAATCGACGCTAATATCTCCATCCGCTGCCTGGAGTCGCAGAGTTTGATGATTCGAATCCATGGGTTTGACCGACCAACGATCAATCCACACATCCATTCGATCCGCTTGCGCTCCGGCTTTTCCCAACCCCGCACGACTCAATTTTTCAGCGAATCGAAATGTATGATGCTCCACATCGGTTACAGCAAAATGGGCAAGATACACGTGGCGTATCGCCCACTGAGATGGGTGATGTTCTACCCTGGGATCATCAATGGCTCTCCGAAAAAAGGTCAATTCATACCCAAACCGCCGGCCCACCGATGTGAAGAGATGTCCGGTAAAATACCACCATTCAAGCAGAAATTCTTCATGCGCGCCATGATCTCTTGGAAAGGTAAACGCGTAGCCAGGAAGGGCAGGCACAGGGGCTGAAGCCAATGCAAAGGGAACAGATGAGGCATTAAGGCTGGTTGAAAGCACGAGAAAAAGACATGGAAAGGAGACCCACCAGAGTAGGAACCGACAATGTCTCGTGAACCCTTGAAACGGTTGTTCCGAAACATGTTTCATGACGAAAGCGTGAAGATTCTTTGGGGAAGACTTTGGAAGAATTCAATCTTGAACTGCTTCAATAACACTCCATGATATTTTCAACCTATGGCATGACACCCAGGATGTCCAAATCCGGTTTTGCGCTTTACCGAAGGAAGTCTCAACCGGCCAAGCCAGTTCCGTATCACGTAAAAAATGATCTATGCTGTAAGGGGATGCCCTTATTCTTCTTTTATACTATACCTTTTCATTCAAAACCGACCAATGATTTCGGTTCAAGCTCAACGTCCCTACAAAACGCCGCTCCCATACATTCTCAACATCCTTCAAGTTTTACTATTGATGAAGATATGCGCTTATAGCATGCGAATGCTCAACACGCAATCGCCTCTTCCACAGCGGGAAAACCTCTCTGAGCCTATGTTTTTCATTATGGTGATCCCGTTGACAATTCTTCGATCGCTCGGCTATCGTACCGCATGCCCGATTTACCCCAGACATCCTCATCTGACGCATTTCATATTCCACAGGTTCTTCCAATCTTCCCTCTTCCCAATGTGGTATTTTTTCCAGATACCTACCTCCCACTCCACATCTTCGAACCACGGTACCGAGATATGGTGGCCGATGCGAGCCGGAAAGGATTGTGTATCGGGATGGTCTTATTCAAGGACGGGTGGGAAGACCATTACTATGAAAACCCTCCGGTTCATCCGCTAGGATGCGTAGGCCGCATTAAAAATATGCAGAGTCTCGATGATGGTCGATCAAACATTGTCTTACACGGGCTCCAACGTTTTGACATTACGGAAGAAACGGGTGATGGCCCTTATCGGAAGGCCAAGATCACGTTGCGGCCAGGCACCCCCTTTAAGATGCTTCCCAATCCATCGATCCGGCTCTCCCTCAGGAAAGTGGCCCTTCAATATTTGCGGA
>JAYWMS010000488.1:0-1794 GCA_035873215.1 Nitrospirota bacterium
AGTATATTTGGTTCTAGGTTGAGGGCGCGGCGGTTCGATAATCAGTGCGTTGAAGGGTGGATCAAGTGTCTAGTTTTGAACCGAATGGTGTCCTTAGGCATGCCGCTGTCAGAGAGAATTTTCTAAGCAGACACATGATGAGTGGAAAGCCTATTGGGTTTTGGAATTGTGCAACAACGCCCGGTTGGGTTTTGGAATTATGCAACAACGCCTAAGTTGACAATACCTGGATTACGCCTGTTCAGGCTTATGGGTTTCCAAAGTTGGTCCTGGGCGTTCAGAAGAGCGAAGAAATGGGGTAAGCAGATCGATCGGAACGGGAAAGAGGATGGTAGAGGTTTTATCACCGGCAATCCCAAGAATCGTTTCAAAATATCGTAGTTGCAATGCTGCTGGGTTTTGGCTTAAGATGTTCGCCGCATCTGCCAAACGTTGGGAAGCCTGGTATTCTCCTTCAGCATGAATAACCTTTGAGCGACGCTCCCGTTCGGCCTCAGCTTGACGAGCTATCGCTCGTTGCATTTCCTGTGGAAGGTCGACATTTTTGACTTCCACGGCTGTAACTTTGATTCCCCAAGGCTCGGTGGCTTGATCGATAATCCGTTGAAGATCAGAATTGATTTCGTCTCGTTTGGAGAGAAGATCATCAAGCTGGCTTTGTCCAAGAACACTACGCAAAGTGGTTTGGGCGATCATCGAAGTGGCATAATAATAATCTTCCACATCCACGATGGCTTTTTGCGCCTCGACGACACGGAAATATATGACGGCATTCACTTTGACGGAGACGTTATCTTTGGTGATGACATCCTGAGGAGGAACATCCATCGTAACCGTTCGTAAGCTCACTCGTACGAGCTTATCAATAAAGGGGATGATGATCACCACTCCTGGCCCATTTCCTCCCACAAGTCCTCGGGCTAATCGCCCCAATCGAAAGATAACCCCTCGTTCGTATTCACGAAGGACAAAAAATCCTTTTGACACCAGAAGCACAAATACCACCAACGTCACGAGCAACATGGTGGAACCCAATCCTTGTCCCATATTACGTCCCTCCTTGTTTGGTTGAAGCAGGTTTCACGTGAAGGGTTAACCCATCAATATGGGTGACCTCTATGGGATGTCCGGCCTCGACGGGTTCCTCGCTTATGCCATCCCACAACTCACCATGAATGGAAATTTTTCCCTTTGGGGTGAGATTGGTCTTCGCCAATCCTCTTTGTCCAACCATTCCCTCACTTCCTGTGATGGTCCGCTCACGCAACGCCTTGACCCCAAATTTTAACACGAGAAAGGTAAAGGCCACGGAGATCGTGATCATAGGGAGGATGACGGTCCAAGATATTTGATAAAAAGGAAACTCTTCGTTCATGAGGAGAATGGATCCTAAGATCATGGAGATGACCCCGCCAATGGCCAATATCCCATAACTGGTGACCGTGATTTCTAAAACCAGGAAAATCAGACCCAGGAGGACCAAAAAAACCCCGGCATAATTCACTGGAAGAGTTTGCAGAGAATAAAAAGCCAAAATTAAACTAATGCCCCCGACAATGCCAGGTAAGATGGCTCCAGGATTGTATAGTTCCGCCATGATTCCAATCATGCCAATGGTCATGAGCACGTAGGCAATATTGGGATCACTGATGGCCTTAAGCGCTTCCAGTCGCCATCCCATAGGAAATTCCCGTATGACGGAATTTTCAGTTGCCAGCGTAATGGTTTTTGCCCCCATTTTGATTTCCCGTCCATGAAGTTCTTGGAGCAATTGGTCTAAGTTTTGTGCAACGA
>JAYWMS010000006.1:0-8432 GCA_035873215.1 Nitrospirota bacterium
ACGGGCCTTTTTGAACACTCCCTCATTGTCTTCGATTGTCGTGCAGTGGCACGATGGCGCTTGAATCTGGTGAAAATTCAAATTATTCAACGATCTCATTCTAAGGATGAGGAGGAGTAGGAATTTGTCATTTTGTTTCGGCAAAAGGACCAAAACCATGTGACGCCCAGACGTGGCCCTGCGGCAAGAGCCTCCGGGTTCCCGAGATGCAGCCCTGAATCCCCTTGGCTGCGGAACTCGCTTCGCTCAAACAGTCCTCCCCAACCAGTCGGATTCAGGGATGCATCTCGGCCGCACCAAAGGCGCTGAGGAAAAAGTACCCGGCGTTGTCATAAGGGAAAAAGTTGATGGATGAGACTGGTGGTCGGTCGGGGTTCACCTTTGATGGTCGTGCACGAAGTGTTGGGCATGCGATCGGGGGTATTTCTTTGATGATTCGCACGCAGCACAATGCGTGGATTCATGCTGTTGCAACTTTGTTGGTCATTCTGGCTGGTATAATAGTAAAGATCTCTATAGATGACTGGTGCTGGATGACCCTGGCCATTATCATCGTCTGGATTACTGAAGCATTGAATACCTCTTTTGAGTTTTTGTGCGATGTGGTATCGCCTGATTTCCATCCCCACGTAAAACAGGCTAAAGATATTGCGGCAGGAGCTGTGCTCATTAGTGCATTTGGAGCAGTTGTCATTGGCATGTTAGTTCTCGGACCGCCAATGCTATTGATATTTTCATAGTGGGAATGTTGAAAAAAGCCGCCATCGGCGTTCTCGCCATGTTGCCTGACCTTCGGGCTCACAGACTTGCCGCTCTTCGCGGCGTTCGCGCTCACGTACTGTGAGTCCGCTCCGCGTATCACAAAATGACTGCGGCCTTGCCTGTGGAAAAGGGCGTCTCGAGGCCCTTGGGATTGGGAGGGTGAAATAACGGACTTTTTTGACCATTCCCGTCGCTTGCTGTTATCGATTTCGTCTTGGGCATGTATGGGCCCTATGAGAAGAGATATTCAACCTGCCCTTAGTGTGTGTAAAAGAATTTTTTTATAAGGCAGATTTGATGGAAACACGTATAAATAGCTAAATGCTCGCTATCGAAAGCTGTAATGTATATAGTTTCGTTTCTATCAATGCCCAAGCGTTTCCTCATGTTTCTCTTTATGATTGCTGTACGGTGACTGAAATGGTTGAGAGGGGTTATGGTCGATCCTTTATCCCAGGTTCGAGTCAATTTTTGAAAGGTGTGCAAGCATGCCAATACCCATGATGGAGTGGTGGCATTGGGCAATTTTTGGGCTAGTGTTAATTGGCCTTGAAATGCTCACGCTTGGTGGGTTGGGAAATTTTTACTTTTTGTTTTTTGGGATTTCCGGCTTACTCGTCGGAGGGGCGACCTGGTTAGGGCTCAGTGAGGCTCCGTGGTTACAGTGGGTGTTATTCGCCGTGTTTGGGGTGCTTGCCCTTTTTGTGTTGCGAAAACCTATTCAAAATAAAATGAATTCTGGGGCGACTCAGCAAGGGGCAGTGGATTCCATGGTGGGGAAAGTCGCTACGGTGTTAGAAGACTTGCCTCCACAGGGGGCTGGTAAAGCAGAACTTCGTGGGTCAACGTGGACGGCTCGTAATGCGAGTGGTACTCCTTTGACCAAGGGGCAACGCTGTCAAGTTGTTCGTGTTGAAGGATTAACCTTATGGATTCAAGCAGAATCTCCCATACAGGAGGAACATCATGTCGGGTGAATTGTTATTTGCGATTTTTCTGACCGTTCTGGCATTTATTATTTTGGCCAAAACGGCGGTCATTGTTCCCCAGCAAACAGCCTTCGTGGTGGAACGATTAGGCAAATTTTCCGGGACGCTCCATGCTGGTTTTCATCTGTTGATTCCGTTTATGGATGTGGCACGGTATCGGCACACACTGAAGGAAGAAGCCATTGATGTCCAGGAACAGATCTGTATCACGAAGGATAACGTGCAAGTCGGGGTTGATGGGATCTTGTACCTTAAAGTGTTGGACCCGGAACGGGCATCCTATGGTATCACGAATTATCGGTTTGCCATTGGCCAACTTGCACAAACGACTTTGCGGAGCGAGATAGGGAAAATTGATTTGGACCGCACGTTTTTGGAACGGACCAATATCAATATTCAGGTTGTGGATGAGTTAGATAAAGCGTCCGAGCCCTGGGGCCTTAAGGTGCTGCGGTATGAAATTCGGAACATCAATCCACCGCAGGATGTCATCAATGCGATGGAAAAGCAGATGCGGGCCGAGCGTGAGAAGCGTGCGGTTGTTCTAACTTCGGAAGGTGAGCGAGATGCCGTTATCAATACGGCAGAAGGTGACAAGCAGCAGGTCATCAAGGCGTCGGAAGCAAAAAAGCAACAGCAAATCAATGAAGCGGAGGGGCAGGCGGCTGCGATTTTGGCGATTGCGACCGCTACGGCAGAAGGAATTCAAAAAGTTGCGCGATCCATTGAAGTGGCCGGCGGGTTTGAAGCTGTGCAATTGCGCGTGGCGGAGCAATACATTAAAGAGTTTGGTGAATTGGCCAAGGCGAGTAACACGCTTGTTTTGCCCGCGAGTGTGGCGGATGTGGGCTCTATGATTGCCCTGGCCATGAATGTAATTAACCAAAAGCCCGGAGGGGCTTCCACGAGATCGGTCCCGGGTTCAGTGGTACCTTCCACGGATCAGTCACGCTGATTCCATTAAATTGTATCTATGAAATCCACAAAAACGCTGTTTCATGTGCCACCAATGTGGCCTGTGCCCGTTCGCGTTGCCAAAAGTTCAATCCAAGGCAGTGGCGTGTTTTCGCAATCCATCCTTAAATCCCGACAAAAGATTGGCGAATTTGAAGGTGAGTTGATCAGCCTGGCTGAAGGGAGACGGCGGGCTAAACGCCAATCACGGATTGCTATCGTGGAGTTTGAACATGGAAAAGCGCTTGATGGGACCCGTGGTGGGAATGATTTTCGCTACATCAATCATTCCTGTTCACCGAATATATTCATGCGACGGTTTCGAAACCGCGCGGAGTTTTATGCTTTGGGAGCGATTAAGCCTGGAGCTGAGCTGACGTGTGACTATGGTGAATCGCACCATGCGGGTACCCGTCGCTGTCGGTGTGGGAGCCGTCAATGCCGGGGGTATATTTGATCTGTTCAGTGAGCATACACTGTCCAGCGTTTATTCGATTGGTCAATATGCTGCAAAGCTTGGAGAGATCTTGCGTAATACCCTAAACTTGTGAGACCAGATTCTCTTTCGTGGCTCATGACGAACCACTTTTGGCGTACTATAGTAGCCTTCCTGGAGTGTGCTTGTTGAACCGCCCCTTAGGGGGAGAATTTTGTAATCCGATTGTGCCTGAAAAGATGACATATGGAGAAGTAAATGAGGATTCCATTCAAGAAATCATTATCAAAGATTGCCAATTTTGGTTGGGTCTGACAAAGAAATTCAACAGGAGATCGGGTACAATAAGAGCGAGCTGCATTGCTTGGAAGGGGAAACATCGTTCATGAAGCTATTTACTTGGCTGCTCATTCTGTGTGTGAGTGTGGGACTTTTTAGCCTTGCTTGGGCAGGGACCGCTGATGTAGTGGATGCCCAAGCCGCATGCAGTGGTCATGAACAATTAGTCTGCCAATTTACCGTGACGGTTCGACATACAGATGACGGAACCAGTCATTATGCAGATAGATGGGAAGTACTCTCTCTAGATGGAAATTTGTTAAAGACCAGAAAACTCCACCATCCCCATGTCAAAGAGCAACCGTTCACGCGTTCTGTGTCCGGTGTGCGAATCCCTCCCTCCACGAAGCAGGTTCGTATACGGGCCCATGATTCCGTTCATGGGTACGGAGGGAAAGATCTTATCATTGATCTCCCTCACTAACCGCAGGTTGAAAATCCTGTCCTGAGTCATGTCAAAGGGTAGGTGGCTTTTCACTATCCTGCTAAGCGGTCGTCTTGGCCTTCGCCATCATTTTGCAATAGGTGCACACCTCGGTTGAGGTGGGTTGGCCGCAACTTTGGCAGGGGTGGAGGCGTCGCTGATCTTGCTCGGTGATGGTGGCAGTACTCGTTGCTTCTTTCGCTTGCTTGTCTAGAAACTTCCAATAAAATGTTTGTTTCGTACCTGGGGATTCGGCTTCCAAGCGGTTAAGCACATCTTTGTATATCAACATCTTCGAGCCCTTCGCCATGGGGCATTCCTCGACGATGTATGAAATCTTGTTGATCACGGCATAGGCAGCCATTTCCCGCTCCGTCAGCCGATACAAGGGCTTCACTTTTTTTGCAAAGCCATCCATCGATGCTGGGAGGGTCGGTGTTTGCTTATCAAGAAATTCTGTCTGCCAATGAAGCACGTTACCCAAGAGCCTGGCGGCTTCATCGTCGAGATTGTGTCCGGTGGCCATGACGTCATAGTCTTTTTCGAGGGCAGTCCTATTGAAATGATATCGTTTCATGGTGCCACAGGTTGAGCAGGTGGGGCGATGCATCATGGTGGCTAATTCTTTCACGCCTGCCCCTTCATTGTCCGCTAGAGTGTGAATGTGCAGCTTGGCTCCCAATGCACGTGCGACGGTCTCATTGAAATGTTCGACCTTTTGGTGAGACTGAATGGAATAATCGCCGATGCCCAAATCGAGATAGAGTGCATCGGCTTGATACCCTAGTTTGAGTAAAATTCCCCAGAGCGTGAGGCTGTCTTTCCCGCCGGATACTGCCACAAGGATCCGGTCCGTGGGCGCAAACATTCGCTGACTTTTTATGGCCCGCGCGACCTGGGTATGGACAAATTCAGTGAAACAGGTCTTACATAATGCGATGTTATGACGCGGAAGGTTAATGGCGGCCTGATGGGGACACTTTTTGCAACGCATGGGTCTATTGCCATCCTCCGGAAATCACGCCTCGAATTTCAACAGAATCCGAGTCGTGTAGCAACTCATCTTCCGTGACTAAATCATCGCCTCGGATGACGAGATAGGCCTCTGGAGTGAGATTCAGATGCTGAAGCAGTGCCCGAACCCGAGTCGGACCCGGTACTTCAATATCTTTGTGCGGATTGGTAAGATGGATCTTCAAAGTGGGATCATCATATGTCGGTCTTGAAGTGCTTTGCAAATCAAGGGTTTAGTGCTATCGCCTTGCCACTGGGATCACCTGAATATCTCCAACATTCCCTCAAGTTCGATGTATAGAAAAACCGATAAACGTGATAGGATTTTACCAAATGGTCACAAACTGCTGTTTTGAAGAAAAGCAGCATTCAAGATGACCCCTAATTGCAAAGGGCCGTAGTTGAATATCCATCACATTGTTTCATCTTCACAGGGAAGTGAGCAGAAAAATGGCTGATCAAAAGTCTTTGGACACCTTGTGTGTTAATACCATTCGAACGTTGGCTATGGATGCCGTGCAAGCCGCCAATTCTGGACATCCTGGTACCCCCATGGCTTTGGCGCCCGTGGCCTATTATTTGTGGAATCGGGTGATGACTTTTGATCCTGATGAACCTGTGTGGCCCAACCGTGATCGGTTTGTGTTGTCAGTGGGGCATGCGTCGATGTTGCTCTATGCCATGTTGCATCTCTGCCGGGTGAAGGCTGTGGATGGGGACTATTGCGGAACCGGTGATTTGGCGGTGACATTGGATGAAATTAAGCGCTTCCGTCAGTTGGAAAGCAAGTGCCCGGGCCATCCGGAATATCACTGGACTTCCGGTGTGGAGACAACAACGGGGCCCCTTGGACAAGGAGCAGCTAATAGTGTTGGTATGGCAATGGCGCAACGTTGGATGGCCAAATACTTTAATCGGCCAGGGTTCGATATCATGAGCTATGACGTGTTTGCCCTCTGCGGAGATGGATGTCTTATGGAAGGCATCTCCAGCGAAGCGGCCTCGCTGGCTGGCCATTTGAAGTTGTCGAATCTATGTTGGATTTATGATAACAATAAAATCACCATTGAAGGGAAGACGTCTTTGGCCTTTAGCGAAGATGTCGGTGCCCGGTTCGCGGCGTACGGGTGGCAGGTGACGCACGTTGACGATGCGAATGATTTGGATAAGCTGTCTCGTGCCGTTCAAGTATTCAAAGAGGAATCGGGTCGACCCACGCTCATTATAGTAGATAGCCACATTGCCTTTGGTGCTCCCAATAAACAGGATACGCATGGTGCACATGGAGAGCCATTGGGCGAGGAGGAGATACGTCTGACAAAGAAGAACTATGGCTGGCCCGAGGATGCCAAGTTTTTAGTGCCCGACGAAGTACCTAAACACATTCAAGATGGGTTGGGACAGCGCGGAAAGGCTGCGCGTGCTTCCTGGATGCAGATGTTCAATGACTATAAGGAAAAATACCCCGAGCTTGCTGCCCAGCTCTATACAATGCAACACCGCCAACTGCCTGATGGTTGGGATAGAGGACTGACAGAATTTCCTGCCGACAAAAAGGGACTGGCTAGCCGGGAGTCATCAGCCAAAGTCTTAAATGCCATTGCCAAGGAAGTGCCCTGGTTGATCGGAGGCTCAGCTGACCTAGCCCCATCCACGAAAACGCGGTTGACCTTTGAGGGAGCCGGTGATTTCGAAGCGGGAACGGAAGGTGGCCGGAATCTGCATTTCGGAGTACGTGAACATGCCATGGGTGCGATCATGAGTGGATTGGCGCTGTCGAAGGTGCGTCCCTATGGTTCTGGTTTTCTGATTTTTAGTGACTATGGACGACCGTCCATTCGTCTGGCATCCATGATGGAGATTCCGGTCATTTATGTGTTTACCCATGATTCCATCGGTGTCGGCGAAGATGGCCCGACACATCAACCCATTGAACATCTGGCCTCGCTTCGGGCAATCCCCGGACTGGTTACGATTCGTCCTGCTGATGCCAATGAAGTCGTGGCAGCGTGGCGAGTCATTATGCAATTCCAGCACCAACCGGTGGTGTTAGCGTTGACGCGGCAGGCGTTGCCAACACTCGATCGCACTCAATACGCCTCAGCTTGTGGTGTCGCGCAGGGTGCCTATGTCTTGGCTGATGCCGACGATGGCCAGCCGGAAGTGCTGCTTTGCGCAACGGGCAGTGAGGTGTCTCTCTGTGTCGACGCTTTTGAGCGGTTAAAGGTAGAAGGCATCAAAGCACGAGTGGTCAGCATGCCGTCATGGGAACTCTTTGAACAACAGAGTCAGGAATACAAGGATTCCGTTTTGCCGCCGAGTGTTACGGCCCGTGTGTCAGTGGAGCTGGCTACTACGTTTGGATGGAGTCGATACGTGGGACTCGCTGGAACCAGTATCGGCATGCAGACATTCGGCTCGTCCGCGCCATTAAAGGATCTCACTAAACATTTTGGATTTACCGTTGATCGCGTGATAGCTGCCGCAAAAGAGCAGCTCCAAATGCCGGTAAGGGCATAACTGAGTGGCGAAGACCTACTATCGCCATTAAGACATAAGGAGAACGAATCATGAATCCCCTCGTCCAACTTCGATCCGCAGGCCAAAGTCCTTGGTATGACTATATTCGCCGTACGCTCATTTCCTCTGGTGGATTGAAGACTCTCATTGACAATGACGGGTTAATGGGGGTGACCTCGAATCCTTCCATATTTGAGAAGGCCATTGGCGGAAGTTCTGATTACGATGAGCAACTTGCTGAGGTCGCGAGCCGGATGACGAGTGTGAAGGATATTTATGAAGCGCTGGCCATTCGAGATATACAAGATGCTACCGATGCCATGATGCCGGTCTACCAATCAAGCGAGTGCCGCGATGGCTACGTCAGCTTGGAAGTGTCTCCGGATCTGGCATTCAATACAAAGGCGACGATTGAAGAGGCGCTTCGTTTGAACAAAGCCGTGAATCGTCCGAACGTCATGATTAAAGTGCCGGGGACGTCGGAAGGGATTCCCGCCATTGAACATTTGTTGAGCCAAGGGGTGAATATCAATATCACGTTGTTATTCAGCGTGAAGGTCTATGAAGACGTGGCATGGGCGTACATTCGTGGCCTCCAAAAATATGCGGCAAATGGCGGTGATGTGACGAAGGTCGCCTCGGTCGCGAGTTTCTTTGTCAGTCGGATTGATTCCTTGGTTGATACCCAACTTGATGGCAAATTGAAACAGGAAACGAATGCGACCAAACGAACAGCCCTTGAAGGCTTAATGGGACAGGTGGCCGTTGCGAACGCCAAAGTCGCATACGTCTCGTACGAAAAAATATTTGCCAGTCCGGAGTTTGAAGCGCTTCGACTCAAAGGGGCCAGAGTCCAACGTTTACTCTGGGCCAGCACGGGAACCAAAAATCCCAAATATTCTGACGTCTATTATGTCGATAACCTAATCGGGCCGGATACTGTGAATACTATACCGGCGGCGACCTTTGATGCCTTCCGTGATCATGGAACTGT
>JAYWMS010000044.1:0-2726 GCA_035873215.1 Nitrospirota bacterium
AAGGAGATTGATGCGTTAGGGGGGGAGATTGGGTATAACACGGACAACGCCGGCATTCAATTTCGGTTGTTGAATACAAGTAAGGGCCCTGCCGTACGAGCACTTCGGGTCCAATGCGATAAGCGGCTCTATCGACGTCACATGCAAGATACCCTTTACCGAGAGGACAGTCTTGAGATTATCCCCGGAACGGCCACTCGTATTCTTACACAGAGTGATGCCATCGCCGGGGTTATTACGAATTCTGGTCAAACCATCTATGCAAAGGCAGTGATAATCACCTCTGGCACCTTTTTGAAGGGGTTGCTTCATGTGGGCTCTAATCGGATGGCGGGGGGGCGAGCCGGGGAAGCCTCCTCTGAAGAGCTATCTGATTGCATGCGTGATTTTGGGTTTGAAGTCGGGCGTCTCAAAACGGGAACGCCTCCTCGCTTGGCCCGTGAAACTATCAATTTTGAGGTAATGCAAGAGCAGGCTGGTGACTCGAAGCCGAAAATGTTTTCCTTCCGTTCCAAGAGGATTGAGAACCCACAAATTTCGTGTCATCTCACCATGACAACTCCAGAAACACATGAAATAATTAGAGAAAATATTAATAGATCTCCTATGTACATGGGCGTGATTGATTCTGTGGGACCGCGCTATTGTCCCTCCATCGAGGATAAAGTCGTCAGATTTTCTGATAAACCTGGTCATCAGATTTTCGTTGAACCAGAGGAGTTGCATTCCAACTCATTTTATCCCAACGGCATTTCAACCAGTTTACCGGTCGATGTACAGACAGCTATGCTGAAAACCATTCCGGGGTTGGAGCAGGCCAAAATGTTGAGGCCAGGGTATGCGGTTGAATACGATTACTTCCCCCCGCGCCAGTTGCATCCCACACTGGAAACCAAGCTGGTCCGAGGCCTGTTTCATGCGGGGCAGATTAATGGGACTTCTGGGTACGAAGAGGCTGCGGCTCAGGGAATCATGGCCGGCATTAACGCTGCTTTGCAGGTGAAGGGGGATTCGCCACTTGTGCTGGATCGTTCTCAAGCCTATATAGGTGTTTTAATTGATGATTTGATCACAAAAGATGCTCGAGAACCGTATCGCATGTTTACCTCGAGAGCAGAGTATCGACTAATCTTACGGGAAGATAATGCGGATACGCGATTGATGGATATCGGGCACAAGTTGGGTCTTGTAAGGGAACCTTGGTATTCCAAGTTCTTGCAAAAAAAAGAAAAAATTGATCAAGAAATCCAGCGCCTCAATCGAGTCTTTCCTCGTTGCACGGATGAGGTGACCCAACGTTGGAAACTCAAACAGAAAACTCCTCTTCCTGACAATTTGTCCTTGGCTCAAATACTAAAGCGTCCGGAAATGTCATATGGCGCATTGATGGAGATCTTCAACCTTCCTGGAATTCATGAATTTGAAACAGGAGAAGCTGTTGAAATTTCAGTGAAATACGAAGGCTACATTAAGAGACAGTTGGAGCAGATATCCAGGTTCAAGAAATTCGAGGCGAAATCCATACCTCATGATTTTCCTTATAAGGAGGTGACTGGATTTTCTAATGAAGTGGCGGAAAAGCTGTCGAGCGTAAAGCCGGCATCTGTCGGACAAGCATCTCGAATTTCCGGCGTGACCCCTGCTGCGATTTCTTTACTTCTGGTCGCATTGGATGGACGATATCGTGCCAATGTCTCAAAAAGTATGGCCAAGGAAACGATCAAAGATTAGATAGATCTACGGCCGTTGCACAGGATTTACCCAGACTCTCTGATCCTTGTCGTTCAATTGACCTAACTTTTCGCCTCAATTAATCGAAATTTCTTACTCAGTCAGACACAACCTTAGCATGATCACCAATCTCTGATTGTCTCCTAGCGAATGTCATTCTTCGTAAAACCTATGCTTTTTCAACGAAATATGTGATTGTTCCACGTGGAACATCTGCCAAAAGCACAGCTAAATTTTGATCTTTTGCGGGAGTGGGCTCTAGCAATTGGTTGCGAGTTGAGCCAGAGTCAACTTGAACAACTCAATTGCCATGTAAATGAGTTACTCAAATGGAACAAGAAATCCAATCTGACTGGATTTGTCTCTGAAAAAGAGGTCATCGGTGGCTTGGTTGCGGACTCATTAGCTGCATTTTCCATTTTTAACCTAAATGAGCCTAGTTCAATCATTGATGTGGGAACGGGTGGCGGCATTCCAGGGATTCCACTAAAAATTGCAATTCCTTCTACAAAGCTGACGTTAGTTGAGCCGAACCAAAAGAAGGTGGCGTTTCTGCACCAAATTGTTGGCACCCTGGGGTTAAATGACACCAAAATAGAGACCAAGAGAATTGAACAGTTTACGAAGGATGATCAATATCACGGAGTTTTTGATTTTGTCGTGATAAAAGCATTGAGATTAGAGGGCGTTTTGCCCTATGTTGGCGAGATCCTAAAGATCGGCGGCCATGTAATCTGCTGGAGGGCAGAAACCTTAAGGACAAGCCGTGAGTTATTTGGGTTTCGAGTATTAAACGAGATCACCTATCAATTGCCATTTGGATTCGGATATAGAATTCTTTCAGTTCTCGGCAGATAAATTGAGAAACCATGAGATTGTTCCACGTGGAACATTTTATATAAATGGCTGTGTTACTTGATGTTTTTCTGAAAATATATGAGTAAGATCATCGCAGTGGCTAATCAAAAAGGGGGTGTAGGGAAGACTACGACCTC
>JAYWMS010000078.1:0-7585 GCA_035873215.1 Nitrospirota bacterium
GGCGAACCCTTCGACCTTGTTCAGGACATGCTTTTTCAACATCTTTCTAAAGCATTATGCACCCGATTCTAAAATTCGTATCCACCAAACACAGTCGATGGGATAGACATCGTACCCCTTCCCAGCGAGTCAGGTATCGCGTATGGCTTGTTCTCATGATTATTTTTCCACTAGGCGTGTATGCCCCTACTGGCACGGTTCATTCTTCCAGCGATCATATCCCAATTGACAACCAAAATCGTTTAGCTGGATCAGCAAGCCCTTACTTGCGCGAGGCAGCGCATCAACCTGTTCATTGGCAACCATGGGGTGAAGCTGCGTTCCAATTGGCGCAACAAGTTGATAAGCCCATTCTCCTGGACATCGGAGCGGTGTGGTGCCATTGGTGCCACGTGATGGACGTGGAATCGTACGAGAACCATGAAATCGCGGATCTCATTAATCAACACTTTATTGCGATTAAAGTCGATATGGATGAACGCCCCGATATTGATCGGCGCTATCAGGAAGCTGTTCAAGCGTTAACCGGCCATGGCGGTTGGCCGCTCACCGCCTTTTTGACCCCTAAGGGCCAGGTGTTTTTTGGAGGAACCTATTTTCCCCCGGCGACGCGTAGCGGTCGAGCAGGCCTGAAAGAACTCCTGCCAGTGTTAGTCCATACCTATTCGGTGGGCAAGGCGGACATTTTGGCCAGCGCAGCGCACTTGGCGAAGGCCTTGGCGAATTATGGAGTACGCGCCATTGAGAAAGGCGAAGTGTCGGAGGCGATTGTCCAATCTGTGATGGCGTCTATGGTGAAGGAATTTGATCGAGTAAACGGTGGATTCGGAACGAGCACAAAATTTCCAGCTGGTAGTGCGTTGGAGCTTGCCATGGCTCGGTATTTTGACAATCAGGATCATTCGTTATTGCAGATGGTGACAAGAACTCTAGATGCCATGGCGCTTGGAGGTGTCTATGATCATCTTGGCGGAGGGTTTTTTCGGTATACCACGGATTCGAAATGGACCACTCCGCATTTTGAAAAGATGAACTATGACAACGCGGAGCTGCTGATCAATTACCTTCATGCCTATCAGGCAACCGGGAAAGAATTGTATCGTGAGAGAGCGAAGGGAATCATGACCTATGTGGATGAGGTGCTATCCAATCCGGATGCAGGTGGATTCTATGCTCATCAAGATGCCGACATGACGCGGAAAGATGATGGCGACTACTATACGTGGACCGTTCAGGAAGTTCGACAGGCGCTGTCGTCGGAAGAAGCCGAAGTCATCCTCCGTTACTATGATATTCAGGCACAGGGTGAGATGCACAAGAATCCGGCAAAGAATGTACTGAGAATAGCCATGACGCCGGAAGCGCTTGCTCATCAATTGAAGGTCCCGACGGAGATCGTCAGTGGGTTAATCCATCAAGGCACACAACGTTTATCTCAGGCTCGCTTGCAGCGGAAAGCTCCATTAGTGGACCGGACTATGTATATCGATCGGAATGCCATGCTGATCACCGCCTATCTGGAAGCCTTTCAAGTATTGGGTGATGAACCGGTTAAAGCGTTTGCACTCAAAACATTAGATGGGTTGCTTGATGTCGCCTATCGCAAAGGTCAGGGCATGTACCATGCATTTTTTGAAGGGAATGTGCGGGTGTCAGGGTTGCTGAACGATCAGGTGCATATGGCCACCGCAGCGTTGAAGGCCTTCGAAGTGACAGGCCGATCTCGATATCGCGATGTTGCACAGGACCTCATGACCTATACAATCAAAACATTCTGGGATGTCAAAGGCGGAGGGTTTGTTGATCGAGCGCCTCAGGACAATGCTTTAGCCGCGCTAGACCGATCGATGAAGAATGTGAGCGATAGTCCGTCCACCTCGCCTAATGCAGTAGCGGCGGTTCTGCTGAATCGACTGGCCGCTGTGACAAATGACGAAAGGTTTGCACAAATTGCACGGTCCACATTGGAAGCGTTTGCTGGGTCAGCCCCACGGAGGGGCAGGTTTGCGGCCGGATATGCGTTGGCCGTGCATCATCATCTGCATCCATCGGCACAGGCGGTCATCATCGGTAAATTGGAGGATGAAAAAACCAGCAAGCTGTGGAAAGCGGCAGCAAAAAGCTATCGACCCGGAAAACTCGTCACCATGTACGATCCGACAACCGTCAAAATGAAAAAGCTGCCACCGGCAGTGGTTGGTGCTATAAAAGCGTTTGGTTTAGAGGGAGAACCTCGTGCGTATGTCTGCGCAGGAGTGACGTGTGCCCCCCCGACGACAGATCCGAATGAGGTGGCCACATTGGTAAGATCCTATGGAGTTTCAGTGCCTCCCCTGCGGTAATCAATGGCTTCACAAATTTCCAACCGCGTTACTGTACGATCATCTGCGCGAGCGCATGACGGAGTTCAGAAATGTCCCAAGCAGTGATCCCACTGACCGTGAGGGCATCAGCATTGTCAGCATGGGCTCCGGCCTTGATGTCGGTCTGAAAGCGAATTCGTTCATATATCAGGGCTTGAACCTGTTCGCGAGTGAGGTTGTACTTCGAACGGAACAGTTCAAGGTATTCCACAAGCTGTTGACCGTCACGTGCAGCTTTCAGACGCATGTCGCCAATCACAGTGTGGCCAAAGCGTTCACCGGGGACAAGGATGGCATTCCCACCGACATTGTCGTTGACATCAAGTGAGGAATCATTCCCAAGAGTCTGCCACGGAAGGTGTGCCCGACCCCCGTTCAGCCAGATATTGAGCAGCACTGCAACGGTGGCGGTGTTGCTGACATTGTCTGGATTGAGACTGCCATATGAACGGAGATCGACACCGGTTTCCAGGACCAACGTGCGACTCCGTCGGTACTGCCTAAAAGCTCCCGCGCCGAAATAGACAGGTCCAACAAGGTGATCCAGTACCCGCCCTTGCCATTGGGGGCGTGAGATATCAGCGCGACCGAGCCACTGCGCGGGATGAGCTGCCGGGAGTTGCTGTAACCCGGTTTGCCAGTGGCGGAGAAAAAACTGGAGCGCAAGCCAATCGTCCCAATGGTACGGTTCATCCGTTGTCCACCACATGTTGGCGCCATACTCAATGCGGTGCGTGTTCTTGCCACCATAGAAGGCATGCATTTCAGTCTCCGTCCAGCCCTTCTCCTGGAAATGCTCGATGAAATGTCGTTGAGCAGCGTGAATGCCTTCTTTGTACGCCGATGACAGGGCGTCACCGATGTAGGGCGCCGTGAGATAATGCTGGGTCAAATGTTTGCGCGAATCCCCGCGCTTTGGCCAGTATCCTTCGTAGTAATAAGTGTCCTTGTTGAGCGGGGTGGGCCAACTGTCCTCGAAGGGGAGGTACATGGTTCGAATAGGCACGTGCTTCCGCCTGTTCTTCGCGAAGGCCTCCCCCGACAGCAATGGCCCGGCTAGTTGGTCATAATTCGTAAAGTCGAGTGTAAGGGTCTTGCCCTTACCGCTTACCTTTGGCCGAATTACCCAGGGCATAAACACAGCGCGATGCTGGTGCGCGAGGCGGAAATATTCTTGTGCATGTTTTCGAGGAACGGAATAACTGTTGAGTTCCGTCCAGAAGGAAAGCCGATCTGGAAGAGTGAAGTCATAGACTGTCAATGACACCGGGAGGCTAAGGGAGTGGCTTCCTGCGACTGAAATGGCAATTGTACCGTCGTAATCACCGGGCGGTGCCGTTTTCGGAATATACACATCAACATAAACCGTCTGGTTTGACTGTGTGGCGATGCCGCGCCGTGGGTCTGGGATAGCGAAGGGTTCCCCCGAGCGTAAAGGCACGTTGTACGCCGGTTGCCACTCCTGATGTTTATTCCGTGCATACCAGTTCTTGTATAATTCTATGTCCGTCAGTTGAATAGTCGTCTCTCCGGGTCCGTGGAACACCTGAGGAAATACCCGGATGTCCTTCAGTGGCGTGTTCATCAGATTTTCCACGCACAGTTGGTAGGACACATATTCCCCACGTCCCCCAAACAGGCGAATGTGAGTCCCATCAAATACTGCGTTGGATTGCTTGAACCGTTCATTTTTTCCCATGTCGCGATACATCGGTTTTGCCTGTTCAGGAGCAATCTTCATAAGACCAGGAAGTGCCCAGACACGGAAGAGTGAATTGTATGGTGGGGTTGAACCCTCAGAGGTTGGATGGCGAAACGTGGGGAGTTTTGGTGGACGAGGAAGTGCTGGGGACGTTGTGACAGAGATGGTTGATGGCAGCGAAATTTTTCCGTTACGGCCAATAGCCGTAATGTGAAGTGTTCCCGTCTCAGATGGTCGCAGATCTTCGAGATAGAATACTGTGGGACCACCAGGGGCAGGATGTTTCACACGCCAGCGTGGAATCGGGACATCATTCCAGCGCACTCTCCAACTGAAAACAAATGGGTCCGGCTGAATGGTGATCTTAATCGCACTGCTATTCAAATGGGCGCGTTCGATGGAGGTTTCAACTGTGACAATTGGGGTCTCTGGACCGGTGTCCAATCTGTCGCCCATTTCCACTTGGAGATACGGCCCACGTTTTCCAGCTTCATGGCTAAAGAAATAATTATTGTGATAGGCGAGGTTGCCACCGTCGGCAACCGCTAGTCCATCGGAGTCTTGGGCGATGAGGGCATAGATCAGATCGGGTGTCAGGGCAATGGAAATCCAGCCATCGGATTCTTCTTGGAGCGCCGCCCATGTGGCGAATGAATTTCCAGAGGTCATGATGACATCAGCAAAATGGGAGCCCTTCCAAGCCCAGTGTGTGTGGGGATGTGACTTCGCGCGATTCCATGTGGCACCACTCGAGTTAAATGAAAATAAACGTCCGGTTCCCTCCTGCCAGTCTTGATTGACGGTGGACACCCGCATGCGGTGTATCCGATGCTGACCGGCTGGTTTCAGGAACAGCTTGGCGTTGAGTACCTGGCGACCACGAATGAGCGAGACATCAAACCGAATGGCCGCCATTTCTTGGATGGACTTGAGTTTGAACTGCTTTCGCATGCCCATGGCCGTATTGCGCTCGTCATCATTGGCGTCTGACAGCCAAATGTCTGCCGTGGCCGGAAGCTTGACGATGGCACTGGCCCAAACAGGAAATGTAGGAGAAAAAAAGTGACCAATGAGGAGGCTGGCAAAAATTATGGCAAGGCGGTGGACCATGGCAATTGGCATCCAAGTATGGAATCCTGTGGCATAAACCCTTGCAGTATATTTCGGTATCCAGCGGGACTCTCTTTAAACGACAAATAGAGAAAGAATCGAAAATAGGAATCTACTGTAACTGAAAGTGTATGTTATCTTAGTCGTCGTCATTCCCAACGGTTATAATTGGGAATCCATCCTGGGCCTGTTGAATCTTTCTCTCACATGGCCCATAAATGCCCGAGGCGATATCGATATCAGCAGCCGACGGGAATGGTCAAAAAAGCATGCCCTGAGTCTTTCCGAAGGGTCCGCTTTGTCACCCGCCCAAACCCAAGGGCGCCAAGACGCCCTTTTCCACGGGCAAGGCCGCAGCCAGTTTGACGCGCGGAGCGTACTCACAGTACGTGAGCGCGAACGCCGCGAAGAGCGGCAAGTCTGTGAGCCCGAAGGTCAGGCACAATGGCGAGAACGCCGCTGGCGGCTTTTTTCAACATTCCCATCCTACATCTTTTGGATGGGATCCCTTTGCACGATCTCAGTAGAAACCGCGAAAGCCGATGTTGAAGACGATTGGGGCTACCGAAGAAATTGCATCTAGTTAGTCCCCGTAGCTCTGCGACGGGGTAACCTTTGAGGTTCCCCCCTTGGGAAAAGGGGGTTGGGGATTTTCAGATCCTAAAGTTTTCCTTTATATACCCGGCTGTTTACGACGGGGTTCTTTATTACCAAGACAGTTCCTTTTGGATGTCAGCGAATTAATAATCCTCAAATGAGTTAGGCAAACATGTCTCGTGTCAACACAGTCGTCCTTCCCCAAATAGGGAATATTCAACTCCTCATCCAATCCAAACGCGAAATTCGTGCGCATCCCGCATATGCTCAGATGGAGAGCGAGTCCAATGAGTGGTGGTATTGGAACCGGGTGTGGCACTCCGAGGTGGCGTTGTCGGAATGGCTCATACAGGAATTCTATCCTACTAAGTTGAGGGGCAAGACAATCTTGGAGCTAGGATGTGGGACCGGCCTGGCTGGAATCGTGTGTGCCAGGCTAGGGGGCGTACCCACCTTTTCAGATATCGTACCCATGGTCATGGATTCTGTAAAAGAATCCTGTGGGTTAAATGAGATTACAGATTATCAAACTTTGATTCTTGATTGGTCTCATCCGAAGGCCAGACCTGGAGCCTACGACATGGTCCTGGGCAGTGAGATCTTTTACGATGTGAACTTTTTGGATGATCTTCGTGAATTGCTGAAACGTGCCCTGGTAGCCAATGGACGAGGCGTATTTTGCGACCCTAATCGGGTAGGTTTTGACAGCCTTCAAGAATGCTTTTCGCAAGACTTTCAAATGACAATACAAACTCATACTGTCCACTGGCCGCAAAGGAGAGTAGCCCAATCTCCCCAAAAAGAGGTATTCATATATGAGTTGTTGAGGAGGTAGAGGGTGTCTCATAAAACGATGGATTCGCTGCCCCGTCCCATGGTTTTGTGAAAAAAATGTAGATTGAAACAAATGCAGCTCACTCCGCTATCAATCCTCAAATGATTTAGAAATCCTCACTACACATTCCCAATTTTGTTCTTTCGATCAAGCAACAATTTTCCGATAGAGTAGTGAAATGGCTTCCTTCCTGAAAAATACTTAAATGTCGGAACTATGACGTTCGGAGTCTTTCATGGATTACTTTTTAAGTACGGTCTTTTAAGAAATTGTATTGTAATTGGCCTTTATGAATCTCGAGATCAATAGATGTAATGAAGAAACGGGAAATATTGTGCGGCCAAATTTCAGCCAGAAGTTATCATCGTTAGTCAAATATGCGGTCATTGGCATGTTGGGGGTCGCCTTTGGTTTGGGTGTGTGGATGACGATGGCTTTGGCCGCTGAAGGCGGGGCAGATAAGGTATTTTCTCGCTACAAAGATCAAGTAGTCCAAGTTCGGATTGTCGAGGCCTCGTCCGGGGCGAAATCCACCGTTGGGTCAGGATTTTTTGTGAGCTCCCATGGGCATATCGTCACGAATTATCATGTGGTCGCACTCCTGATTCACAAGCCTGATCAATATCGAGGAGAGATCGTTCATCATGATGACCATACCAGCCCGTTAACCCTGCTCAACTTCGATGCGATTCATGACCTAGCCATTGTGCAAACCGATCGCCCGCAATCATCATTTTTTCAGCTTCACACTAAATCGATGGACAAAGGAAAGCGGGTATATTCGATGGGGAATCCTTGGGATTTGGGGATGACTATCGTGGAGGGAACCTATAGCGGCCTTCTGGAACGGACCCTGTATGAGAAAATCCATTTTACGGGGTCACTGAATGCGGGCATGAGCGGTGGGCCGGCGGTGACCTCTGATGGAGAGGTGATTGGGGTTAATGTGGCAAGTGCCGGTGATCAATTAAGCTTCTT
>JAYWMS010000079.1:0-2902 GCA_035873215.1 Nitrospirota bacterium
GTACCTTTCTGCCGGATTATAAAGCTGAAAAGATAAAGTCTGTGTCCCCCTTCCAAGCCGCGATCCATCTCAGATTCTCCATCCATAACGAAAGCGTAAATCTCAAGCATCGAACCAGCCTTGATTCAGCCTTCTGTTAGATCCCGTCGAAATGACGGGGCGATAAGCAAGTTTTTTTATTGAGTTTCTTTCATAGATAACCGAATACATTCCTATCTTAGATTGAGACGTTCAAGCAACTTCGTAGGAGTTGAATATGAATAATCAGGAAATGCGAGCGATTTTGGATATCATAAGTCGGGTCGGTAAGTCCCATCCTTGGCATGGTGTGCCGATTGGGGCTGATGCCCCGCGCGTGGTGACGACTTATATCGAGATTGTTCCTGATGATACGGTTAAGTATGAACTGGATAAGCTGACGGGACACCTGAGAGTTGATCGACCTCAACGATATTCAAACGTCTGTCCAACGTTGTATGGATTGGTTCCTCGAACGTATTGTGGGGAGAACGTGGCACAGCGGTGTATGGATCAAACCGGTCGACGAGGGGTGATAGGCGATGGTGATCCGTTAGATATTTGCGTGCTATCGGAAAAAAGTATCACGCACGGCGATATCTTTTTGGAAGCGAGGCCGATCGGAGGGCTTCGAATGATTGATGATAAAGAGGCTGACGATAAAATCGTAGCCGTCTTAAAAGGTGATGCGCTCTACGAATACTTTCAAGATATTCACGAATGTCCTCAAGGGCTCATCGACCGGCTTCAACATTACTTTTTGACGTATAAAGACACCCCGGGGACAGAACATCGACAATGTGAAATTGTTGAAGTTTATGGCCGGGAAGAAGCCCATGAAGTCATTCGTTTAAGTCAGGATGACTATCATGCTCAGTACCCCAGCCTGAAAAACCTACTTGCCGTTCAGATAGGCCGCTCGTAACGACGACTATTCGCCCCAGCCTTATTGGGCAACCCCTCACCAAATATTGGTGATTTCTAACGAGAGGAAGCCCTTTCTCTTATACTATTTCCCCACACATCTTCTCGTAGGATGTTCAACCAGGCCCGCTTTTTCACCCGCCCACACCCAAGGGTGCCAAGACACTTTTTCCCACGGGCAAGGCCGCAGGCACTCCAGGCCTTCCTACCTATTTCGGCGGAGTAGGTTTGGCATGCGGAGCGTACAGAGAGTACGTGAGTGCGAAGGGTGCGAAGAGCGCCAAGGCGGTGAGCCCGGAGGTGACAAAGCATCGAGAACGTTGCTGGCGGACTCTTTAACTTTACTTAGGACATGCTTTTACAATGCCTCGCAGGTGTCCCGGTTTCAAGAATAGATTATCTCAGTGACATTACACTTCCTGGCCGGCGACGGTCCGCTGCCCCGTATCGTAGTTTGGTCATTTCGTCTATGGCTACTGCTTGCACGGAGCCAATGCGACTCAGGTGGGTGTCGGTAAGGTCATGGCCCAAGGTGCGAAGGGCATTCACGACATCTAGAGAAAATCCGGCCTCAAAGATGAGGCGGCCATTCGTAGTGGTTTGTGAAATACGCGGTACGTCCACCGATTCCTGAATATTCAGATGATGATCGATCAGGTTCAGGACTATGTTCACGACGGAGTTGATGATAGTGGCGCCACCTGGAGAGCCGTATGCGGCAATAGGTTTCTCGTGATGAAAAATGAGAGTGGGGGCCATGCTGCTTCGCGGGCGCTTGCCTGGTGCGACGTCATTGGCACCAGGATTGTAGTGATGTGGATCCGCGTTAAATGTTGGCACAGGATTAAAGTCCGTTAGCTCGTTGTTCAAAAGAAAACCGTATCCCGGTACCATCAGACCTGTTCCCCATGCAGATTCAATCGTGTTGGTATAGGTCACGATGTTGCCGAGTTCGTCGATGATCGTGAAGTGGGTGGTGTTCGTTCCTTCCTGGAATGTTGCTGAACTGGACTGAATGTGAGTGACCGGAGTTTTTGTTGACCCCTCGTAGGGTAACGGATTTCCTGGGGTGGCTCTCTGTTGTCGATCCTCCGGGCTGATCAGTGTGGTTCGAGTGGCGATATAGTCGTGGTGCAGTAAGCCGTTTATCGGGACTGCCACTTTATCAGCATCACCCATCCAGACGGCTCGATCAGCAAATGCTAATCGCATCGCTTCCAGCATGAGATGGAGGGTTCGAGTTGCTCCAAGTCCGAATCCTTGTGTGAAATCTCCCAGCGGAAAGCGTTCCAGTAACTTCAGGATTTGCAGGACTGTTAGTCCCCCTGATGAGGGAGGAGGCGTCGATGTGATGCGATATCCTCGATAGTGGGCTTCGACCGGTTGACGAACGACTGCTGTATACGCAGAGAGGTCGGCTACGGTCATTCGCCCTTGCAAGCGCGGGGCGTCTTCGGTGGAGGGGATTGTGCGTGCGTACTGCTGAGTCGTGACAATAGCCTGCGCGATATCTCCCGTGTAAAACGTGTCGGGACCTTTGTCAGCCAATAGCCGAAAGGTCCTAGCCAAATCCGGCTGAACGAGCATATCGCCGTGCTTGAGTGGCACTCCACTTGGGGCAAAGATCGAACGAGCCATGTCATACGATGGATTGCCCTGTTCATTCGATAGTCTTCCGCCATTCAGTCCCTCTCGAATGTGGTCTTCCAGGTATTGACTAATACGAAAACCTTTTGTGGCCAACTCGATTGCGGGCGCAAGGATATTCGCGAGTGACATCGTACCCCAAGTTCCAAGAGCATACTCTATACCCCGGACCATCCCGGGAACTCCCACAGCCACTCCGCTAGTCGAACGTATGTCAAACGGAAAAGGCTCCCTGCGCGAATCAAGAAACATGGGAGGATCGGCTGCGGATGGGGCAGTTTCTCGAGAATCGACGACGACTGTTTTTCCTGGG
>JAYWMS010000106.1:0-1969 GCA_035873215.1 Nitrospirota bacterium
GAAGGGTCCAGCTTGTCTGTTCACCTATTTGCTGGACGGAAAGGACCTGGGCTGGCGGAAGGAGATTCGCACGTCGTTTGAAGACGCCATCGCCGCTGCCCGAACAGAGGGCAAAACAAAGAGCGGGCAGTATGCTCTCGAACAACTGGCTAAGCGGGTTGCCGTCTATGATTTTCCCGTGCTGATTTCCGCGGAATGGGGCCAAACCCAGCGACTGCTCAAGCTCTTGCACGAGCCCTCAACTCACAGACTTCGCAAGTTGAAGATTCTTTCCGTCTTAAGTGATCTCCAATCAGAAGAAGCTCTCCCACAGCTCACAGAGATCATGAAGGACAAGGATTTGGCTCAGGAAGCCATCGTCGCTCTCGCTGGGGTCGGGGTCAACTCCCTGCCCATCCTCATTGATTTGTTGGAAACTGCCAAACAACCCGACATTCAAGCCGCTGCCGCCAAAGCGCTTGGAGATGTCGCAGGGTCAACTGGAGATCCACGATGCATTCCCCCGCTATTACGATATCTGAACCAGGAATTGCCCAGAATCAAAACTTCGGAAGATATCAATTTTCCAGTCCTCACAGCGGTCGTGTGGTCGTTGGGAAAATTGCGTGATGACAATTCCATGGCCCCAATGGCAGAACTCAATGAACGCGTGTGGTTAATCTATGACAATTCTCCGGAGATGAAAGAGCTACGCGAGGCCACGAATTGGACGTATAAACAAATTGACCTTGACGGGCATATCAGCTAACTAGATGGCAATATATTTTTTCCGCATGTAAATACAAACAGTCCGATTTTAGGATTTTTAAGAGGTTATGCCGAGGAGGCTTCTGATGAAACATATGCGATGGCTGTTCATCCTGACATGCTTTTTGACTGTGGCTTTAACCACAGACTCTTGGGCACGTCGATCACACGTGACTCCAGAACAGAAAGCCCAATTAGCAAAAATACAAATAATCTATCTGGATGTTTTGGCCCTCACAGAAAATGGACGAGTCTCGCCGGTGGAGCTTCAGCAAGTCGCAAAACAACGGCTGGAAGAGGTCGGCTTCACAGTCGTGACTTCATCGAAAGATGCCCGCGATGTCGACTTCAAGATTAAATGTGAAGAACGAAAGCGATGGGCAGGAACAACGCGTTCAGGAGGCGATGCAGAGTTGGCTGATGCCCCAGCTCGGCTATGGAGAGGGCCCGCTTGTTTGTTCGCCTATCGCCTGCAAGGAAAAGATCTGGGATGGTATAAAGAGACACGCACGGATTTTAAAGATGCCTATACGGCCGCTCAAGCGGCGAAAGCCACTGATTCCGGGCTGTATGCCATGAGCCAACTGAAAATTAAATTAAATCAATTCGACTTTCCCTTGATGCTCGCCACGGAATGGGGTCACACCGCACGCCTAGCAAGCCTTCTGGAGTCACCCAACACGTCGAAAGCACGAAAGCTTCGAATTCTGTCGATACTGTCTAAAGTGAAGGCGAAGGAAGCATTTCCCCATCTCGTAGAATTAGCCCATGACAAAAACACAGAGTTCGCGACTGAGGCTGTTCTGGCGTTGGGAGGGATTGGAAGTGCGTCCATCCCGATTCTGACTGAACTACTCGGCCAACCCAATTCACCGATCCAAGCCGCTGCAGCAAAAAGCCTGGGAACCATCGGAGCCCGTACTGGGGATCCAAGTATTACACCCCCACTCCTCGACTATCTCAATAAAAATTTGAAACACATGGACTCTTCTGAAGATATAGATTTTCCTGTTTTAACCGAAGTGGTCTGGTCCATTGGGAAACTGAGAAATGACAAATCGGTTGCCCCAATCGAAGAGCTGAATGAAAAAATATGGGTAATCCGGGACACATCTGAAGCTATGAGAAAACTCAGAGATGCGGCCAACGTGGCCACAAAAATGGTCGATCTGGATTACCAGATCATGTAACTAGGGGTGCGCATCAAGGAACACAGTCCCAC
>JAYWMS010000110.1:0-3251 GCA_035873215.1 Nitrospirota bacterium
CATTAAAATTTCCCTATTAATGTGCCTCACCCCATGAGGGTCCATGCCCCACATCCACTGTGAGTGGCACGGAGATTTTAACCGCAGGCAGTGAAGCTGATTCCATCACCTTTCTAACAACCTCCCCTGTTTGATCGACGACATCTTCCTTCACTTCAAAGAGCAATTCGTCGTGGACGGTTAAGAGCATGTGCGCCTTTTGGCTGAGGTCGTGCTGTGCGAGGGCAGGAGGCACGCGAATCATGGCTCGTTTCAGGATGTCGGCTGCGGTTCCTTGAATAGGAGCGTTGATGGCGGCGCGCTCGGAGAAGTTTCGGCGTGTGGCATTAGTGTCATGGATACCTGGGACATGGCAGCGTCGACCAAAGAGTGTTTCCACGTATCCGTGTTCGCGGCAAAATTGCTTGGTGCGATCCATATATTCATGAATGCCTGGGTAGCGTTCAAAATAGGCTTTCATGTAGGCGGCGGCTTCTTCGTTGGAGATTCCGAGTTGACGGCTGAGCCCAAACGCACTGATACCATATATGATGCCAAAGTTGATGGCTTTGGCTTTGCGACGCATGGCTGGATCTAATCCTTCAGATTGGACTCCAAAAATTTGGCTTGCGGTGAGTGCATGAATGTCTTGCCCTTCACGGAAGGCCTGTTTCAACGTGTCGATGTTTGCAATGTGCGCGAGCAACCGAAGTTCAATCTGGGAATAGTCGAGGGAGAGCAGCTGGTGGCCAGGCTCGGCTACAAAGGCATAGCGAATCTTTCGGCCATCTTCCGTGCGAATAGGAATGTTTTGGAGATTAGGGTCGGTGGACGATAGCCGTCCAGTCGAGGCCGCTGCCATTGCAAACGAGGTATGTACTCGTCCCGTGCGTGGATTAATTTGTTCGACCAACGAATTAGTGTAAGTGCTTTTTAGTTTATCCAGCTGCCGCCATTCCAAGACGCGTCCGGGGAGTTCGTGACCTTGTGCGGCGAGTTCTTCCAATACATCGGCTCCCGTCGCATAGGCACCGGACTTTCCTTTTTTCCCACCCTCTATTTTCATTTCATCAAAGAGTACTTCGCCGAGTTGTTTGGGGGACCCCACGTTAAAGGGATGCCCAGCCAGTTCATGGACCTCTTTTTCCAGCACGACTTGTCGTTCGGCAAAGTCTTGACTCAGTAGGTTGAGGGCTTCCCGATCAACTTTGATCCCTTCGGTTTCCATCGCGGTGAGCACGGGAATGAGGGGGCGTTCGAGCGTTTCATAGGCCGTGAGCATGTGGTCAGCGAGTAATCTGGGTTTGAGCAAATGGTACAACCTGAGTGTGACATCAGCGTCTTCAGCCGCGTAGGTCAGGGCCTTGTCGAGTGGGACGTGATCGAAGGTGATTTGCGATTTCCCCGTACCGGCTACCTCTTTAAATTTAATCGTCGTATGTCCAAAGTGGAGTTCGGCTAATTCATCCATTCCATGTCCATGGCTCCCTCCATCCAAGATATATGACATGAGCATCGTGTCATCCACTGGGGAAACGGTTCCCCCATAACGCTGCAACACGACCATGTCATATTTAATGTTGTGGCCGACTTTCAGGAGAGAGGGATCTGCCAACAGTGGGCTGAGAATCTCAAAGGCTTCTTCCATTGGAATTTGTTGGAGGGAAGGGGGCTCAGTGGGAATAGGTTTTTTGTTTGGTGGATCAGAACCGTCTTCCGTGTTGGGTGTATCAGGTGCTCGATGTGCCAGTGGGATATAACAGGCGCGGCCTGGTTCTACACATAACGATATGCCTACTAACTCAGCCCTACTCTCATCAAGTGAGGTGGTCTCCGTATCGATGGCAAACACTCCCGCATAACGTGCACGGGTGGCCCAGTCCCGAAGGGCATCCAAGTTTTGGACGAGTTCATAATGTGTCTGGGTTGGGATGGCTTGAGCCGGAGTCGCTTGTCCTCCAACGTTGTTGGATAACACCTCACCCGCGGCAGCCATGCGACTTTGGATCTTGGCTATGAGCGATCGAAAGCCTTGTTCGGTTAAGAATTGAATCAGTGTGTCAGCATCCGGCTTTTGCCATTCCAGGGCCTCAAACGATTTCTCTACGGGGACATCACACCTCAGGCGAACTAATTCCCGGGAGATTCGAGCTTTCTCGGCATGTTCGATGAGGGATTCCCGACGTTTATTTTGTTTAATCTCAGAGGCTCGAGCCAGAAGGGTGTCGAGGTCGCCAAACTGATCAATCAGTTGTGCCGCGGTTTTAATCCCGATCCCTGGCACCCCTGGCACATTATCGACCGAGTCGCCCGCTAAGGCTTGGACGTCAATCACTTTGTCAGGGCTCACGCCAAATTTTTCTTTGACCTGGTCAGGGCCGATCCGCTTGTTTTTGATGGCATCGAACATGCTGATGCGGTTCGTGACTAACTGCATCATGTCTTTATCAGATGAAACAATTGTGACATTCGCGCCAGCCGCTTCCGCTTGACGCGCATAGGTGGCGATTAAATCGTCTGCCTCATAACCTGGGAACTCGATGCTTTCGACGTTAAAGGCACGGGTGGCATCCCGGACGAGTGGGAATTGCGGGATGAGCTCATCAGGAGGTTCTGGTCGATTGGCCTTGTAATCCTCAGCAATGTCATTCCGAAATGTTTTCCGTGCAGAATCAAAAATGACAGCGAGGTGTGTGGCGTGGAGATCATCCAGGAGTTTGAGCAGCATATTGGAGAAGCCCAACACCGCATTGACAGGTGTGCCATCGGGCCGGGTCAAAATGGGCAGCGCATGAAATGCCCTGAACAAAAAGCTGGATCCATCGACTAAACAAAGATGGGTCTGGTTTTGAAGATCCGAAGTGATGTTTTTATCGACCATGTTGGGTGACGAGGTTTAATCGGAAAAAAATGTTCAACACGGGCCTGTTGAAAAAGTCCGCCAGCGGCGTTCTCGGCCCTTTGTCGTGCTCACGTACTCCGTGTACGCTCCGCGCGTCAAAGGGCCTGCGGCCTTGCTGGACGGGCCTTTTTGAACAGGCCACTGGCTTGTGATGTTTCATAGAATTTGCCAGGTGGATCTGGTGCTGTGAAAATTTTGAATTATTCAACAGTCCCAATAAGCAATCCCGTCAAAGGATGTAGCACAAAAAAGCTTTATGAGGAAAGAACAAGGTTTCGGGTTTCTTCTCAAGTAAAGCCCCTAGGGTTCTTGGAGGGAAATGAAATGAGGGCAGGGTCATCCAGTCACTGAAAATGATGAGATCGGAAGA
>JAYWMS010000124.1:0-2572 GCA_035873215.1 Nitrospirota bacterium
AGACGGTACGGCCCTGGGGATACGTCGTATCACAAACCTACAAAAACCTGACATTGGACCGTAAACACCCCAACAAAAACCATTTTAAAACATCAGGGTGGCTCCGGTGGTCTGACCAAACATACACAAAATTCTCTGACACCAAGATCCTGGAATTAAAAAAATCGAACATCTCAACCCTTCAGAGGATCGTCCAAGACAAAATTGTGGTGTTGGTCCCAAAAGAACATAGCCGGTTCACGATTAAAACTCCGTTTGGTGAGAAGTTGGCAGCTCCTTATGCGCACATAGAGGTATTGCAGGACTCATTGTCGGGAAACACGCTCAAACCTGTTAGTACGGTATTCCTTATCCTTGTCGTCTCCATATTTGCTGGGGGAAGCAGCGTCATCATGATGTCCAACCCCCTGCGAATGGGTCTCATGGCAATCATGGCAATGAGCCTACTCTATGGAACCTTGGCGTGGACTATGCTCACGACAATGGGAATTCTGCTTCCTATTTTTGCACCATTGATTGCAGTCTTTTGCACAACAGGGCTCACGGGAACCTTGAAAATATTGTTACAACAAAGTCATGCTAAATCCCTCACCACGAAACTCGAGCAAAAAATTGCTGAGCTAAACCACGAGCTGGGGGCCAAAGAGCAACACAGTGCGAACCTTGCTCACCTACTGCGAACTCCAGGGCAAACAACCGGATTGTCATCAAAGCAGCTGCATCACCTCCAAGCATCGTTTGAATGGGCTCAGAAACAATGGCGAGAAGCTCAAACAGAAATTGAGAACTCCCGTGGAAAACTTCATGAATTGGAAGGACAGTTGTCCCTTCTCCGTCGAAATCAATCCCCGCATGCTCCGAAGATGGAAGACAACTTAGGCCCCGAAAAGCATGACCTTCAACACCAATGCCATGCACTCGGCATCGTGACTCGGGACCCACAAATACTCAAGATGTTTGCCGATCTCAAGAAGGCAGCCAACACATCAAGCCCCATTTTGCTCACAGGTGAAACCGGTACTGGCAAGGAAGTCTTTGCCAAAGCGGTACATAAGTTAAGTAGTCACGCTGAGGGTCCTCTAGTTGCCGTCAATATTGCCGCAATTCAACCTGAGTTGTTTGAAAGTGAGTTATTCGGACATGTGCGTGGTGCCTACACGGGTGCGGTGGGAGCTAAAGGTTTCGTTGAAGCGGCAATGAATGGCACATTGTTTCTTGATGAAATAGGTGAGATTCCCAAACAAGTCCAGGTAAAACTTCTTCGCTTGCTGGAAGACGGAACGTATTATCGCGTGGGTGACGCAAGAAGCCGAACAGCCAAAATTCGCATTATTGCGGCAACGAATCGGAATTTGTGGCATGAAACACAGGAAGGGTGTTTTCGAACCGATTTGTACTTCCGACTCAACGCCTTTTCATTCCGCTTACCACCGTTACGAGAACGAGTTCCGGAAGACCTCCAACTTTTAGTGCAGTTTTTCATTCAAGACATCGGCAAACAACTCGGGCGAAAAGAGATTCGTTTGAGCCAAGGCGCAATGGATATCCTTGGAGCCGCATCTTGGCCTGGAAACCTCAGAGAACTCAAACACACATTGATTCAAGCTGTCACACTGACCGACGATTTCCTGATCACAGAAAAAAACTTGCAAACGAAATACCAGGTAATGCCTCAGAGTTCAAACCTGAAGACTGATGACAGGAGTGCCAACGAGCATCGAATTCCTTCAACAGGCCGTGCTGCCTCCCACGATGACCACACCATTTTAGCAATCTTGCGAGAGAATCAATTCGATATGCAGGCTACCGCGAAAGCCTTACATTGGGATAGGAGCACAGTGACCCAACGACTAAAAGGGCTCGGCTTTCAAGCACTGGTTCGACACCACGGAAACATTGAATCCGCAGCACAAGAACTAGCAGGGGAAGCATCCATAGCCCCACGCATCCGAGACAAACTTCGTGACTATTACAGCAACTTAATTCCTGTCCATCATCAATCAGCGACTATTGAGGAAGCCCTGGCCAGCTGTCGGCGGAGAATGAAAAGCCTCCCGGACCGATATTTCACAGCGGTCGAAACACTCCTTCGCTGGTCATTGGCTTCGGATTCCAGAAAACGGACTCCGGTTCAATAGCACCACCGGAGAGCATTTGCACCGCAGCAGGCACTCTCGGCAAAACAAGAACATCCAGGTTCTGCTTGCAAGCCCATATCCCCAAGATGAATATAAGGCCTGATAGAACCCTCTAGTCATTTACTTATCATGAAGTACCTAGGAAATGAACCCAATTGAAATGAAAAGTTGATAAGGAGCAAAATTCACTTATAGTCTAATTATTTTTTAATCACATTTTAATGCATTTTTCATGAGTTCTCCCATTTTAATCAACAGATTAACTTCACTGATTACCCGCAGGGATCATGCCACAAATCATGTATTAGTAAAGTATTCAAGAACCATTCCAGCAAGGGAATACCTAGGCAATATTAGCTCGCATTTTCGCCGACCGTACCACCGAATTGATCAGGAGTCGTCATGAAATTAGATTTTACTCAATACCCACAAGG
>JAYWMS010000168.1:0-3449 GCA_035873215.1 Nitrospirota bacterium
CAGGTTTGAGCGTGTTTCCCGACAATGAGTCCTGCAATACCTCTATGTGCGCATAAGGAGCTGCCAACTTCTCACCAAACGGAGTGTTAATCGTGAACCGGCTATGTTCTTTTGGGACCAACACCACAATTTTGTCTTGGACGATCCTCTGAAGGGTTGAGATGTTCGATTTCTTTAATGCCAGGATCTTGGTGTCAGAGAATTTTGTGTATGTTTGGTCAGACCACCGGAGCCACCCTGATGTTTTAAAATGGTTTTTGTTGGCCTGATTACGGTCCAATGTCAGGTGTTTGTAGGTTTGTGATACGACGTGTCCCCAGGGCAGTACCGTTTGGTCCGTTTCAAGAATGGTCGATGGCGCAAGCCGCAGAACATCATCAATGTCTAATCCCAGGTTGGTATGTCCTATGGACTTGGCAGATTGGATAAAGAAATTCGCGTTGTTAGCGGAGATTACGACGTTGTCATGCTGAATGGATTCCGTGAGTTTGGCATCACCTAAGATCCCTCCACATTGAGGTGACGCAGGACCGGAGAGAGGAAACAACGGAGCAATGACTGAGGCTTGGGCCTTACTCAGCTCCATCATCAGGTCCGCTAATGCCAATCGATCCCAGCTTTGTATCCCACAATTGAGTGGACCATCAGGTGCAAGCTCGATCACCACAATGGCCGAACTGGCCGATGGTTTTCCTACCTGGGTTATTTGCCAGTTAGTGATGGCCGCATCGGAAAACGGAAAAAGAACGGGACTAAAAAACCCGAAGGCTGCTCCGATTGCTGAGATGAGAAGCCCCCAATGTTGTTGGCGATGAATCATGGAAGTGATGATCGGCACGATGGCGGTTGAAAGTGTGCCTGTTGGAGATGCTGTCTATTCTCTTCGGACGGAGAGTATAGCAAGGTCAGAAACCGGCAAGAATTAGAAGAACCTTCAGAGGCTGTTTGCTCAAAGTATTTCATGACATGGGCGAGCTGCGTTGGTGTGTTTTTCAAAAAACCCTCTTGGATCAATATTTCAAGATAACTATGGGCTTCGAAGTGTAGTGAATACGCTTCACTCACTAGCAGGGGAATGGCTTGGAGGATTCGACCTCTTAAGGCGAGGCTCATGCCTATGCTTTCGCCTTGATAGGCGTCAATCCTGTCGAGGCTTACACGGCTGTGATCGTGCCATATATCACTTTGAATCGCGTGAAATCCATCATGCAGTTCCTGGGCATACGCTCGATTTTCGCGATGCAAGAAATACTGCTGCCGTAGGCGAGATAGTTGAGCGCGTGCGTGATCCGCGGCTTGATCTCCGTCAGGACCGCGAGATGCTCGATGCCACCATCGCATGGCTTGGATGAGATTTCGTGTCGTCCCCCTGCCATTGGCATACATCCCAGCAAGCATTTCCTGAGCTGCGATGTGACCGGCTTGTGCAGCCTGTTCGAGCGCACGAAATGCTCGCGGATCATGACGCAAAATGCGTAGGGTGAGTCCCAGGTGATACTGTGCATCAGTGAAATCCGGTTGGAGAGCCACTGCTTGCTGAAAAGCTTTTAGGGCATCCCTTAATAAACCTTGGTTGTAACGGACGAGGCCAAGATTGAAGTATGGTTGTTCCCAATCGGGTGCGAGTTGCAGAGAGGTGAGGAAGTGCTGGCTCGCCTTGTCCCATTGAGAGAGAGCCATATCAATCACACCCAATTGATAATGGGCTTGTGGCCAGATGAGGTTATTGCGTAGTGCCATCTGGTAGGCCTGTTGGGCGTCAATTGGATTTCCTGTCATCCAGTAGGCTGTGCCCAAATTGTAATAAACAAGATGTATCTGAGGGTGGTGTGAATCCAATGTGATTGTGCGTTGCCATGAAGAAATTGCTTGAGTCCATTGTCCCATTGCCGCATAGGTCATACCCAACCAGTGATGAGTTCTGTCGAGGGTTGGGTCTAGCCTGAGTGTTTCTTCAAATTGCCTTCTAGCTTGTTCCCATTGTTGGTGCGCGAAGAAAGTTAATCCTAGATTATGGTAGATGCAGGGCGAGTTTGGGTTACGTGCCATTGCCATCGTTAGGGCCTGTACGGCTTCAGGGAAATGCCCTTCGCGGATCTTGCTGAGGCCCAAGCCATTCATGGTTAGCGGGTCATTGGGTTCAAGATTCAGAGCTACCTGGAAATCTTGACCTGCTACAGCAAACTGTCCAGCCTCGTAATGCAACACTCCCATATGATAGGCGGCAGCTGCCCAATCAGGTTTGTGCAATCGTGCGTTGATTGCATAGGAAATGGCGTCTCCTTCCTTTCCGTGAAGATGCGATAAAAGACTGAGCGCATATTGTCCTTCTGGAAATGTTGGTTGAATACGAAGTGCCGACTTCCATTCTTTAAGGGCCTGAAAGACTTTCCCTTCCTTATATAAGGAGACGCCATAGTTATATGATATGACGGCAGAGATCTTATATCTCGATGGTGCCGTTGCAGGATCAATGGGTGCTGCGGGCCTGGAAGGGGCGAGCATGCCGTCGAAATCTTGGCCTGTTGGAAATACTAAACCTATCTGCGAGTGGTCTGAATTCTCAGAAAATGGATGGTCTGAATAGCCTGGTTGTTCCAGTTGATCTGTGCGCTGCAGCGTTGGAAGTGTCTTCTGAGGAAAAGGGAAAGCATAGTTATCGGCTACTGCAAAGGTTTGAGCCATTGATGCCAATGAAAAGAAAACGATGATCGCAAGTCTGCAACAACCGGGTGCTGTCAATGTCATGGGATCCTCGAAAATTGAATGTCGAATTATTAATGATTGCAGGTTGAGAATTGGGTAAAATCAAGGCGGTCCCTACACTTTAACATCTGAACTCGCTCGGTGTGAAATGAGCGATCTCAGAAACTGGGAATGGTGAAAAAAGCCGCCAGCGGCGTTCTCGCCCTTGTGCCGTGCTCACGTACACAGTGTACGCTCCGCGCGTCAAAAGGGCTGCGGCCTTGCTGGACGAACTTTTTTGAACATTCCCTCCAACTGATGATGCCCGTCTTCTCATGGGCATGTATTGGCCAAGGGAGTGAAATATTCAACAGGCCCAACAGGCTCAAGCGGTGTTCAGGGGTTGGGCTTGTTGCTTCGTGAAGCAGGAGAGGGAATGTGGTTTATGGAAAGTGGGGATGGGAATATCGGGAAGTCCAAATAGGGGAACTACGAAGGCGACGTTTTAAGCGTTTCCAATATGTCCGGAATGGTCATCTGGGAAGCCCTGGTCTTTCAGGGCATTTTCTAGCCCAAATTCTTGAGACATCAATGAGCTAATCACCTGATTCAACCGAATGCTGACCTCCTGTTCTGAAACATGATCAGGCACCTGAATATTAAATACGATTTGAACATTTTTCATCCCGTTCATAGTCCCCTTTAATTAATGGGCAGAATGGATTTATGATGAGTCCCAGAAGCTTGAACTTCTCTTCAATAGT
>JAYWMS010000209.1:0-2851 GCA_035873215.1 Nitrospirota bacterium
CTTATCCCACCATTTTCATGAAGGAAAGGAGGATATGTATGCTGACAGACGAACAGATCGCGGAATCCCTCCGATCAACCAATCTGAACTTCCAGGAACTGGAAGAAACCCATCATCGGTTGGATGCAGAACTCCAGGAGATGCTCAAAAATCACTTTTTAACGCCGCAAGAAGAACTGATCAAGAAGCAGATTCAAAAAGAAAAACTCGGTAAAAAAGATCGTATGGCTGTATTGATACGAGATTACCGCCACAACTTCGAAGCAACGCCCGCTTCCTCATAAGCGTCGACTCAACGTCCTCTTCACGCGGGAGCGGTGGGGAGGACGTTGACACACTCCAAGGATCACCCCTTCCATGGCAACCATGACTCATCCTCTTACCCAGCATATTGGGAATCTGAAGCGTCGTCTCATTATCATTTGCGCCACGATCATGGTGGCCTTTGTCATCGCGTTTTCGTTTTCCGCTGCTCTCATTGATTGGTTCAAGAGACCGTTTGCCGATGACCTCTTGTTCTATGGCCCGGCCGAAGCCTTGTTTGCTTCGATTAAGATCTCCTTTCTGGCAGCGATCGTTGCAAGCCTACCGGTCATTCTGCATCAGATTTGGAAATTCATACAGCCGGCACTTCTGCCTAAGGAACAGAATTGGGGAATCCCCTTATTTATGTTGGCCTCGGCCTGTTTTGCGCTGGGTCTGGTCTTTTGCAATTTGGTCATTCTCCCGTTGGTGATTGATTTCTTTGTGAGTTTCGGATTGGATCGTGAGCTGAAACCGGAATTAGCCGTTGGCACATATGTGGACTTCAATGTGAAGTTCTTGTTGGCGTTTGGGTTTGCCTTTGAATTACCCCTTGTGCTGACGATGTTGGCTCGTGTGGGGCTCGTGACTTCCGATCTTTTCGCCACCTACCGCAGACATGCAGCGATGGTCGCATTAATCGTCTCGGCGATCATTACCCCTGATGCCACCCTGTTTACGATGCTGCTGATGGCCATTCCACTTATCGTGTTGTATGAGATTGGCATCTGGGGAGCCAAGTGGTTCGGTCGGGCTGCACCCGTGGCCACGCCGTCGGATGAGGAGGAAACAGGGAACGAGGGGGAAGCCATACCGAAAGAAGCCATGGAATCAGAGATGTCGAGTGAGGCAGAAAAGCCAAATGCTCCTCAATAGGTACCGTGCTTTTTTGGCCGAGTACATTCCAGTCACGTGCCTGCGAGAGATGACTCGTAGTGTTCAATATTCCCTTTCCATAGCACTTTGCTTCATTCTGCTTGTGCCTGCAGTTGGTGCGGCCCAACAAGGGCATCCCAATCCCTTCACCCGTCCAGATGGATTTGCGCCGAGTATTCAGGCCCTCGTGACGACCGACAAGGGGCTTCTCTATGCTGGATCGTTCGGGATGGGAATGTTTTTGAGCGGTGATCAAGGAGCAACTTGGGAATCGGTCAACTCAGGATTGGATGATAAATTTATCCTCTGCCTCGCGAGCGATCCTCGAGGCATCGTCTATACGGGGACTGTGCGAGGCGGCATCTTTCGTACCAAAGAGGATGGTAAAACCTGGGAATCCATTAACAAGGGGTTGAAGCGTGTTGAAGTGAAATCGCTGTTGGCCGATACGCGCGGCATTTATGCCGGAACCGGACGCGGAGTATACAAGTGGGATGAATCTGGAAAACAATGGATCGTCGCAGCCAACGGTCTCGATCAAACGCTCGTGTCGAGTTTGGTCATGCTGGACAATCAACGGTTATTCGCCGGTACGGCAGGCAAGGGTTTGTTGTCCCTCGATACGACAAAACCGGGCCGAGCGGTCTGGGAGCGTATTGACGACCGCTTTGTCGATCCCAAGGAACATTTGATACATAATCATATTCGCATCGTGGCAGTTGGGCCAAATCAGCATATATATGCTGGAACGCAAAATGGTGGGTTATATCGAAGTCAGGACTTGGGGAAATCATGGGATTCGATCGGACGTTCGCTCCCCAATGATTCCATTCGCAGTATCGTGCCGACGAATCTTGGACTGTTCGTGGGAACGGGTCGAGGTGTCTTCAAATCGACATTGAGGGATAGAAAGTGGGCTGGCTTCAATAGCGGGTTGACGGAGTTGGCCATTCAGGTCCTGACAGTATCGGACCAAGGCGATTTGTATGTGGGGACGAGCGCGGGTGCTTTTCGCAGTGGCGATCATGGCAATCATTGGGAAAATATTAGCGGTGGGCTTGGTATTCAATTTAAGATGCCACGCCCCTATTTTTAATCCGACGGGAAGGTGAAAAGGAGTCTGATATGAGTCAAGGGGAGGCAGTGAGTGCTCGTCTCACGGTAACCAGTCAAGGCGAAACTTGGGGTGACATCGTCTTAAAGTTTTTCCCGGATGTGGCCCCCAAGCACGTGGAAAACTTTTGCAAACTGGCACAGGAAAATTTCTATAACGGAACGACGTTCCATCGTGTGATTCCGGGATTTATGGTTCAAGGTGGCGATCCCAATAGCAAAAATTCCGATCGATCGACCCATGGATCCGGTGGCCCCGGCCATCGGATTCAGGCAGAGTTCAATAAGACAACGCACTCTCGAGGCGTAGTGTCCATGGCCAGAGCTCAGGACCCTAATAGTGCCGGGTCCCAATTCTTTATTTGCGTGGCCGATGCGAAGTTCTTAGATGGGCAATATACCGCGTTTGGAGAAGTGGTCACCGGAATGGAGGTTGTGGACCGTGTGGTCAGCGCCAAGCGCGATGACAATGACAACCCGCTCGAACGGATTGAAATGAACGTGGATATTACAACGTCAGCACCATAACCACTGGCTAAAATTCTTAAATGTTAGGAAG
>JAYWMS010000292.1:0-9603 GCA_035873215.1 Nitrospirota bacterium
GAACAGTGAATTTTGACAGGAGGCAGATTCAACTCCTGGACAATATCTGTGTTCTTAATACTATTGGCTTCTTCAACGGTCTTACCCTTCAACCACTCAGTGGCTAAACTTGAACTGGCAATGGCCGACCCACAACCAAACGTTTTAAACTTGGCATCGACAATGGTATCGTTCTCCACCTTAATCTGAACCTTCATCACATCACCGCATTCAGGAGCGCCCACGATCCCCGTACCGACGTCCTTATCCTCTTTCTTGAAAGAGCCCATATTGCGAGGATTGTTGTAGTGGTCAATCACTTTTTCGCTGTATGCCATGGTTTGATCCTCCTAAAACGAAAATATTTATATTAGCTTCATGCATGGTTAATGCGCGGCCCACTGCACACTCTTCAAATCCACACCTTCCTTGGCCATTTCATACAACGGAGACATTTCTCGCAAGTGGTTCACCGCCTTGATCATCCGATCAATGGTATACTCCACCTCTTCCGCCGTCGTAAACCGCCCCAATCCAAATCGAATGGAAGAATGGGCCAAATCCGACCCCACACCTAATGCCCGCAAGACATACGACGGTTCTAACGTAGCTGATGTACAGGCCGACCCGGAGGACAGCGCGATCTCTTTGACTCCCATCAACAAGGCTTCTCCCTCAACATAGGCGAAGCTAAGGTTAAGGTTCCCAGGCAAACGTTCTATAGGATGCCCATTCAGGTACACTTCTTCAAGGACCGACGTAATGCCTTCCTGAATGCGATCGCGTAATGTTTTCAACCGAATCGTCTCTGCTTCCATTTCTTGTTCACAGAGCTCACAAGCCTTACCAAAACCGATGATGAGAGGAACTGGAAGTGTCCCGGACCGCATGCCACGCTCATGGCCTCCTCCATCGATCATGGGCACAAGGCGAACCCGAGGAGCTTTCCGTCGCACGTACAAGGCCCCAATCCCCTTGGGCCCGTATATCTTATGGGCAGAAAAGGACATGAGATCAACACCCAAAGCTTGCACGTCAACTGGAATCTTCCCAACGCCTTGAGTAGCATCACAATGGAACAACACTCCTTTTTCCTTGGCAATCTTCCCAATCTCAGCAATGGGATTAATCGTTCCAATTTCGTTGTTCGCTAACATGACTGAGATCAAAATCGTTTTATCGGTGATAGCATTTCGCACATCTTCCGGATTAACTCGACCCATCTTGTCAACAGGCAGATAGGTCACGGACACACCATTTTTCTCCAAAGACTTGGCCGGATCGATAACCGCTCGATGTTCTGTGGCGCTGGTGATGATGTGATTCCCTTTTTCTCTATACATCTCCATGACGCCTTTGAGCGCCAGATTGTCGGATTCCGTAGCCCCGCTCGTAAACACGATCTCCTTTGAATCAGCATGGATCAATTTGGCAATTTGCTTCCGCGCCTGATCGACCCCTTCTTCGGCTTCCCAACCGAAGGTATGGTTCCGACTCGCGGCATTCCCGAACTTTTCCGTGAAATAGGGGAGCATCGCATCCACAACCCGTGGATCACACGGCGTTGTCGAATGGTTGTCCATATAAATGGGTAACTTCATGAGTTGACTCCTTCTGGCTTTAAAGATTCCACGATGATTAAGGGGGATTCATCAACCAACATATCTTCAATCGACATGCCATTCAGCAACTGGTAAAGGCTTTCCTGAATTTTCAGCATGGGCGTGCGAATATTGCACCGATCCATCTGTTCACACGAGGTTTGGGTATTCTCATGGTAACAATCCGTAATCCCTAAAGGCCCTTCAACCGCTTCCAACACCTGAGCAACCGAAATTTGTTTGGGTTCACGACCGAGCTTATAGCCACCCTTAGGACCATTATGGTGGCTTTCAATAATGTGATTCCTTGCCAAGGTTTGAAGCACCTTGGCAAGCAATTCGACGGGGATAAGATGCTCCTCCGCAATTTCTTTGGTGTTCACCACACGCGATTGCAGCTCGCTGCCATTCTGAACAGAAGCGATATACTGAAGAGCCAACAAGGCGTATTCAGCTTTTTTTGAAAACTTGAGCACGCAAACCTCTTACCTAATTTTACCTAAGCGAACAGGTGATACAATAAATCACCGACCAAATCCATCGGATCAAATGCTATCATTGACAATCCTACTAGTCAAGAGTAATTTAGTCGGAGATCAATTTTATCGGACATTATCACACTATTCTGTATAAGAATTTGAAAATATACAACATTTTATTGAAATTCGACTAAATTCTTGTGAATATTAGAACAAGGAGAGAACATGGGCGGAAGCAATCCCTACATAGAACCAATCGAAACCCAGGCTGCGACACAACCATTTTCCGTCACTTTTAAGACCCCTGAAGAAAACCTCGTCGTCCAAGTCGATCCTAGTAAAATTCCCTATGGTCCAACAGGACAACCCGGAAGTATTTTGGATATTGCCATGGGAGCAGGACTCGATGTTGAACATGCTTGCGGAGGCGTGTGTGCATGTTCCACTTGTCATGTCATCGTCAGGGAAGGATTAGATACGTGTAGTGAAGCGACCGACGATGAATTGGATCAACTGGATGAAGCTCCAGCTATCACGCTGCAATCACGATTGGCCTGCCAATGTGTCCCCGATGGCACTCAAAATCTGGTAGTGGAAATCCCGGAATGGAATAAAAACTTGGTGAAAGAGGGCCACTAAATATTTTCTCATTTTTTCTAACCCAACTCTAAACAAAAAGAAAAGGCCATGAGAAAATTTCTCATGGCCTTTTTAATTGGCTCCTCGGGCAAGACTCGAACTTGCGACCAATCGGTTACGAGCTATCCCAGTATTTCTACCGGGCTCGGACTATCTCATCACCCGCCTGACCTATTATCAGGGGTGGGTGTCGGGCGCTTCATGAGGTCTTATTGGGGTGGGCTCCTCAACCTCTAGTCTCTGCACGTTCCTGCCTACGCAAAACCCTTCGGCAGGCTTCGCTCAGGGTTCCCATTCCGAGTTTCTTACTATCTCGGGGAAGGCTTCCCTGAATTCACCCGATTTTTCAACCACAGTTTCCTGTGGAAGCTGCAGTTCTTGTGGGCTTCCCAATTGGAGCAACAAGATGACCTGTGCTCACCGGTCTATCCACCATTTCTACAGCCGACCGCTCTACCAACTGAGCTACCGAGGAACACTTCCGTTTTGCTCAATTTCCTGAATGGTACAGTCAGATGCCCATCATAACATAATTTTGATATGGATCAACAAAAATGGCAGCTACCCTGCGTGCTAGACCTAAAACTGAAAATCATCGGAGTCTTCTTCGCCTTCTTCCGCTTCGGCAGCGCCACCTTCCGAGAGGGCTACATAATGGCGCGCCCAAGACAGATAAATATTCGCGCTGTCTTTCATCGCATCTGCCCCCATCGTTAATTTCTTCACGACATCGGGATCCCCATCTGTCGACTGCATTTCTTGTGCACGACTTTCCAATTTGTCATGGAATTGAGTCATTTGCACGCTGATTCCATTCATAAGTTGCCTGAGGTCCTCGCTCATGGTTTGTCCTACCTCTGTCTCATATCGACTGTATTTTGCCTATTTGAATGAATAAAAAAGCCCCGGGACATTGGATTTTTTCAATGTCGCGGGGCTTGCATTTTTTTCGCGTTTCTCTGGTAATTATCCCTGATAGGCCTGGCCTAATTCAGCGGCTTCTCCCGCCTTGTCCATCAAGCTGCCATCAGCGCCCACAGCCACCATGGTGATCGCCATATGCTTGGCTGCATCGCAGACAACCATACATAATTCACAACCCTTACAGCGATTGATGATCACTTCGGCTATCATCTTATCCGAATTCAGGTCTAAGGTGTTCGCCTCCGGGCAATACATGATGCACAACCGGCACCCCTTTTTCGCCACACATTTTTCATCAGCTACTTGCGCTACGTTATACATGAATACTACCTTTTCCCATGATTATGCCGCAGCAACGGCCAATTCCACATTGTTTTTTTCTGCCCATTCCCCTGCAATTTCGTAAGCACGAATAACGGTATCCATATTTTTCTTTAACAGCATTTCTTTTTTTGCAAATTTTTTCTTAATCGCTTCATCAAGGGTGGCGGTCCCTCCTGACGCGACGAATTTTTTGCCGAATCGCTCTTGGAGCGCTCCCTCGAGCCCTTTCAGGGAAACGCATTTGGTAATACCAGCTACCGATCCGATCATGGTCATGTTTGTTGCAAGCTCGGTTCCTGCAACTTCTAAAGCCACCTGAGTCCCAGCAATATAGAATACAGCCACGTCCAAATCTTTCAACCGTTTCACGTCTGCATCCGAAAGAAGAGGCATGTCGGAATTAATGATTACCAATCCTTCTTCCTTGATCCCAGAATAAAACGGCATGGTATAGCTTTTTCCTAGGGTGATCACTTGAGGATGAAAGACCTCAATCACGTCAGGGAACACCAACTCACCACGATCAAAGATGCGGCTCACTCCAATTCGGCAATAGCTCTCTGCCGGTGCCATTCGCTTTTCCGCACCAAAGAATGGGTTGGATATGGCAAATTTTCCATCGCGAGATGCGGCCATGGCCATCACATGGGCTGCTGTCACGGCACCCTGTCCGCCCAGGCCTGACATTCGAATATTCAATCTTCGCTTAATCATAATATTCTCCCTTCACCATCCTTACATGGCTGGTTAGGCTTTTTCTGCCAATTGCTTCTTGGCTGCGGCTTTGCGTTCTTTTTCTTTGGCGCCCAATTCGGTCAACAGTTCTTTTGCCTGTTCGCTGATATATTCTTTATAGGCAAAGCGCTCGGTGGGCTTTTCTGAATCACGCATTTCTTGAAGCCCTTCCATACTATTCTTGCCAATTTCAAGAATACAGGGGGTATACAATTGCAAATACGTTGGCCCAATTTCACGAGCGATGTGGATCGCATTCTTGATGACTTTTTCCACGAGGTTTGGTTTACTCACCGTGCAATTCACGACATAGTGGCACCCGGATTCACGAGCGATCTCCGGCAACCGGACCTTTTCAAAGTTCTTTCCGACAGGCGCCATTTTCGCCACAAAGCCTTTCTGCATCAGACCACTTTCCTGGCCTCCGGTATTGGCATACAACTCATTGTCGAAGCAAATCGTCGTGAATTTTTCCTGCCTAAACCACGCTTGCAAGGTCATATCCAAGCCAATATCAACAGTGGCACCATCGCCGGCCAACACGACGACATCCTTGACCCGGCCCGGAAACCGAACGGAGAGTGCCCGTTTCAACCCGGATGCAATCGCATTTTGGTTGCCAAACAGCGAATGGATATTGTGGATGGCGATATGCGGAAAGACTAAGCTGGTACAACCGGTGGATCCTACCATCACGGTATCTTCCGGAGCCGGTAACGAGGCTAAAATGTAGCGAAACGCCATGGACTCGGGACATCCTGCACACAGGGAATGCTCTTCGATCAACTCTTTTGATGTCCCAATATCCTTCCATCCCCGGGTCTCGTTCCCATAGGTGGCTCGCTCCACCAAATCCTGATATTCGGGGGGCATAATCTCAAACATTTCTGGAGCTATTTTTATTCGTTCTAAACTCATAATGAGCCTCCTATTGATTCCAAACGGAATTTGCCAGTATTTGTCTTTCAGTGCTTGATTCTTGTTTCAGCTCCCTCGGCCTGCCAGGGTTTCGGATTTCAGACCCAAGGCGGTCTTAATATCAGCTGCGATAATTTCCGGTGGCATAGTCATTCCACCACACACATGCGGTCCAGCATAGACTCGCTCAGGATTGGAAATCGTGGCGCGAATTTCCTTTGCCAACCATCCTGTCACGTTGAATTCGGGGACGATGATATGCTTTGCATTTTTGGTTGCTTGACGAATTTCTTCTCCCGGCCAGGGTCGAAGTACCTTGATTTTCACAATCCCAACCTCGAGGCCATCTTCTTCGAGGAGCAACTTGGCTTCACGGCTTTGGGAGACCGCGGTTCCAGAAGCCACGAGCAGGATCTCCGCATCAGGATTCTCGACTTCGATGAGTCCATCCAACCATCGAATCGTGTGTTTCCTGGACCGCTCAATGGCTGCCCAGACCTCCTGTTGCCAGCTGGCATGGGTCGCATAACTAATATAGTTGCTCTTCATGACAAATGGATCACGCATCATCCGAACTGGCGGACATTCCATGTCCATGCAGGGAACCGGTGACCGATAGGGATCATAGGGGGGAAGACACATATCTGCCGGTGTGAGATTTACCACGTCTTTGGTATGCGTCACGAAAAATCCATCGCAACAGAGGGCTAGCGGCAAATGCACATCCGGTTCTTCTGCGACCATATATCCTTTGAGGATCCAATCATAGAAATCTTGAGCGGTTTCGGCATGCCACACCAGCATCCCGGTATTCAGCAAATAAGAAATCTCTAAGGTGTCAGGTTGAATCGATAACGGTGAGTTAATACCACGGCAGGTCACGATCATTTCAATGGGGAGACGCGCTCCGGCCCACATGGGAAAGTTCTCCATTGCGCGCATGGTTCCCGGTCCGGCTGTGGTGGTAAACACACGAGCCCCGCCAAACGCTGCTCCCGCGCACTGAGACATCACGGCAAATTCGCTTTCCCCTCGGAAATAATCGCCTATATAGCCTTCCGCAAATAATTCTCCAGCCAATGCGGCTGCTTCACTTTGGGGGGTAATAGGATAGGCAACCATCACGTCGCAATTTGCCCTGCGAAGCGCCTCCTTGATTACTTCACTGCCCGTAAAGAAACACGGAGTTCGCTCCACCGCATGCATCATTTGCCATGGGTCGGATATTGTTTGTCCGGCTTTATTCTTTGTTCCAACTGATGATTGAGTTGCCATGATTGTGCCTCCTTCACATTGTGGGCTAATGGCTAGTCATTTATTGTATATGACCTGGTTACTTTAAGGATATCAGATAGTTGCCTTACATAAACTACAAATTAATCTCTGCCGAGCTGACATTAATTATTGGGTGGCTCAACCGATCCCTTCAATTTTTTCACCCAATCAGCCAATCGCATAATCTTTTCGGCTGTGGCATCTCTAAAAGAGAGCATGGCATCCTCGTGACCAGCCTGAGCACACATGGCAATGGTGTAGCAATTCGTGCCCCCCCGAATAATCTTGAGGGAAAGATTCGCCTGATGGCAATGCACTCCCACGAACATGCACGCATCAATCTTATTATGCCAAATGGTTAAATTCGGATGGTTGGGATTAATTTCGACTTCTGGATTAATTTTCGGATACTTCGGGCGATAGTCCGGCATGGGAATCAGCATGGCTTGTTGCGAGGGCGTCACACATTCTTTGATGGTCTCATACAAATGCCTAATCGCGGTAGCTTTATGGGCAGCCTTTTCATTCCAGGCCCACAACACCAGAGGCCCCGGGAAAATGGTCGGGACTTTGGCTGAGAGAAACTGACGGGCCGCCGCTTCCATCGCCTCCTCTTCAGGCACAATCTTTCCATGGATATGACCCTGGCCTGGATCAGGGAGACGTATGCCCATGCTCGCTGCAGAAGGCGGTAGAAAATGTTCAGGACCAGGTAATACCTGATAAGAAGTCGGCATTGGTCAAATCTCCAGAATAAACCTATACGAATATTATACTTCTCGAAAAAGACACATTTTACCTAACGGTTAACTCTAGTCGGCCTCTCTACTTTTATCAACCTTAAAAAAGCCCCATGAGGCAAACTCTTTAGGCCACTTAGCACCCAATGCTATGAGGCTTTGGCCCCAAAAGACCATGAAATCATTGAAGGTTTATGATAATAGGTTTTTCCAGCAGTTAATGTCAATGAAGGAAACTTGTGCACGACGTGCTTTACATTGCTGCTCGGCTTCCTTAAACGGTCCAATACTTCATCGTGGATTTTCTACGGAATTAGTATCTCTGCCAGGTTAACCTTGCATGACAAACAGGAACCAGCCAATCACACCGAAGATGAAGCTTTGCAAGTTAATTTTGTAAAGCCACCATCCAGCCACTCCGATAAAAAACATCAGAATTGATTAACCTCCTCAGGCAGGGGTTTCAAATAACACATACTCAGGGATGCAAAACATGCCCGATCTTCTCCCTCAAGTACCCACAGCCAGGCAATAATGCTACGGACCAGAACCATTGTTGCTAGTTTTCTTTCGTTGTTCTTCGGCATTCTGGCCCTGGAACCATGTGTTGAAGGCAATAGTCACGCCGCTTTAACCCCTGAACAACTCATCATCTTAGTCAACGATCGTGACCCAGACAGTGTGAGGCTCGGCCGATTTTATGCGCGGCGACGCGGCATTCCCCCCTCACACATCATTGCGCTTGATCTCCCCTATCGTGAATCCATGAGTCGAACAGAATATGAGGAAGACCTCGTTCAGCCCCTACGAAAGGCCCTTGTAAAGAAGAATTTGTCTGGTCAAACCAGAGCGATCGCAACTATTTACGGGGTCCCACTCAAGATACAAGCACCATACTCAACGAACCAAGAAAAACGGTGGGCACAGGATGCCTTAGAATGGCAACAAGCTACCATGACGTTTGTACGTTCCCTGCGGGCACAATTGACAGACTTGTTGGAAGCCAAAAGCCACAAGAACTCCTCCAACGAACCTCAACGAGAAAAAGGGGGACCCGCTAACCATTCAGATCTCAACCAACTGGTTCAATCCACGGGCAACGCCCTGACATCCGCTCAAATCCAAATAGCCAATCTGGCCGACTCGCCTGCATTGAGCGAGAAAAAGGACAGGTTGTCAAAAATCGGGAGACAACTACTGGGTCTCCGAGCCAATTTACAAGCTCAGGAAAAATCGTCACTTTTAAAAACCCAGGAGAGATCTCGCGCATTGCTGTCTCGTGAAATTCGGGCTTCCAACCAGCTACTCACACTTCTCTTACAAGATCCTTCCGACAAGAACCGGAATCTCGCCTATCAACTTGCACAGAGGTATCTGGGTCTTTTCGGCGTCCTTTCGCTAACGATCGATGAAATCAATCGATTTACCTTAAAGGATGCGGACGCCAGCGTTGACAGCGAACTCAGTCTCTTGTGGTACGAACCTGGAGAATACCGATTGTCTGAACGATCACCAAACCCGCTGTACGCTTGGCAATCGGCTAAATCTTCCGAAAATCAAGACCAAGTAGCGTCCGAATTCCCATTGTTAATGATTAGCCGAATCGATGCCCCGACGCCGCAGCTGGCTCAACAAATGGTCGAACAAGCCATCTTGGCTGAACAAACTGGAATCACAGGAAAGGCATATATCGATGCCCGAGGCCTCAATTATGACAAGGTACACGGAACGAGCGACTTTGCCGATTATGACGAAAGCCTCCGCGCACTCGCCCGCCTATTAGAAAAACGATCCGACTACTCAGTAATATTAGACAACACCGACCGTCGATTCAGCCTGGCAGGCGAAGCGTCATCTGTCGGCCTTTATGCTGGATGGTATCGGTATCGACATTATGAAGATGCTTTTACGTTTAACCCAGGAGCCATCGGTTATCATATCGCATCGGGCGAAGCCATCAGCATTCATAACCCGAAGGAGGCGGGATGG
>JAYWMS010000298.1:0-2197 GCA_035873215.1 Nitrospirota bacterium
CAAAGGCGAGAAATCCCAACCAATGCTAGTTGAAATTTTGGTTGAATGATTACGAGACCATCATGAACATTTCCCTGTATCTGGATCGACAAACCTTTGTGCATCAATTTGATGGTCGGACGAAGGTGCTGGGGTTGCTTCTTGTCTTTGTGTTAGCGCTCATTTTTTCCGATCCGTGGTATCTCTTAGGTCTCATGGCAGGACTGTTGTGGCTTGGGAACTATGCCCAGGTTCTGAGCAATGTGAGAAGACTGTGGATTTTATTGGCCTTACTCTTTGTCTATAGCGTGTTGTTATGGCCATGGTTTATTGAAGGACACACACCACTCGTCATGATCGGTGATCACCTGATCACGGTAGAAGGTGTTCAACATGGCGTCAGCATGGGGCTGCGGCTGAACGTCATGTTGAGCAGTGGGTTGTTTCTATTATCCATCATGACCATCGAAGAATTTGCCACAGCGTTACAGCAATTGGGTGTCCCCCGTGCCATGGGATTTACCTTTTCGCTCGCGTTTCGATGGGTCCCGACTTTGCTTGGGGCTGTCGGCACGGTGGTACAGGCTCAGCAGTCTCGTGGACTGGATCTTAAGTCCAAGTCTTTTCTTCAAAAAATTCGAGCGTATCCACCGCTGGTCGTTCCGTTAATCGGGCATACGCTGCGTCAAACCAACCTTCTCGCGATGGCATTAGAATCGAAGGGGTTTAGTCCGAATCAGCCCTTTCGATCGCTTTCCCGGCGAGCCTTAACAACACGGGATTATTGGGCATGGATTGGCTTTGGATTGATCTTATTGGCTTGTCTTTGGATCAGAGGGAAGGGGTATGGTACGATTTCTTGAGAGGGAATGGTGAAAAAACATGTCCTGAGCCTGGTCGAAGGAGCCGCCAGCGGTGTTCTCGCCATTGTGCCGCGCTCACGTACTGTGAGTACGCTCCGCGCGTCGAAATGGCTGCGGCCTTGTCCGTGGAAAAGGGCGTCTTGGCGCCCTTGGGCTTGGGCGGGTGACATAGCGGACCCCCGCCTCCGCGGGGGCATGCTTTTTTGACCACTCCCGTCAACTGCTCATATCGATTTTGGCTAGGACATGTATGGGCCATGTGAGAGTAATATTCAAAAGGCCCTAAGAACGAATCATTTTGAGTGATCGTTGGAGGATATGGCGGGTGCATTGCTAGCAGATTTTTCGAAAGGGTGGTGGCACAATGCATGATGTACGACGAGCAATCATGTTGGTATGTGTAGTCTTGTTTGCCGGCGGAGAAATGTTCTTATTAGCTCCAGCATGGGGCCAAGGCTTCATTACTCCATTGAAAACCAAGACAATCATCGGCGATTTGTTGGATGTGGACCGAGATTTTTACATCGTTCGGGGTAATCAGGGAGAAATTCTAATCGAAGCGACACACAAAACGGAGATTACTGAGGAGTTTGAATATGGAGACAAAATCAAAGCGCTGGTGCTGATGAATAATACAGCGTTGAAAATTGAGCGCGCCGATCCCAACGCTGTCACCAGTGTCGTGATCAATCAACCGACGACCAAGGCAGGGTCTGCCGATGCTGGTAAGGGTGCTCCCGTTCCGGTTCAACCCGATACTCGAACCATTGTAGCTGACCTTTTAATGGTCGATGGAAATTTTTACATCGTTCGCGGTGACTATGGGGAAATTCAAATTGAAGTGACCCCCAAAACCAAGGTTAGGGAGACATTCAAGTTTGGTGATCGTATCAAAGCTCTCGTGTTAATGAATAATAAGGCTATTACGATTGATCGTGCAGGGGCTAAAGATGCGCTCGGGATTATTGTTCATAAAGGAGTGCAAGCCCCGCTTGCCAAGAAATCAAAAGACCGAAATGCCGATACGAAAAAACGTCCTGATGGGGCACCATCCAAACATGCGGCTGGAAAGTCAGGCGAGTCATCTGCTTCTGACACGAGGGTGGTTGTAGGTGAGGTTCTGATGGTAGATGGAGACCTGTTTATTCTTCGTGGTCCGAACGGTGAGATTCAGATCGAGCGTACCCACAAAACCAGGATGTCCGAGGAATTTGATTTTGGCGATCGTATTAGAGCCATCGTGCGGAAAAACAACACTGCTATATCCATCGAGCGAGCGAAATAAGGATTCCACCTGCCTTCATATTAATTCAGGATTTGCGGAGAGGTACTAAAGTGTATTCTGGGTCGAAGGC
>JAYWMS010000475.1:0-3003 GCA_035873215.1 Nitrospirota bacterium
AATCGACCGGATTCACCCCGGCTGCCTTCACCTGAATGAGAACATCCTGAGCACCAACGGCAGGAACTGGCAAATCCAACAACAGCAATTTGTCTCGTCCGCCAAACTCTTCAATGGCTATCCCCTTCATCGACCACCTCCCTCATCCACGATGGGAATGTTGAAAAAAGCCGCCAGCGGCGTTCTCGCCCATTTGCCGTGCTCACGTACTGGGAGTACGCTCCGCGCGTCAAACTGGCTGCGGCCTTGCTGGACGGACTTTTTTGACCATTCCCGTTGGCACCTGATATCGATTTTGCCTGAGGCATCTATAGGTTATGTGAGAAGAGATATTCAACAGACCCATAATTTAATGGGAATGAGAGAGCCAGCCCCCCCGTACTCCAGCGGGGGGCAGAGAAAAATGACACGACGTTCTTGTGGATGAGAGAGTCATTGACGATCCAGGCTCTGAAAAATTTCCGGATGATCCTTCCCTGTTGCAGACAAAAATCCGATAGCGCCCTTCGCAACCCTGAAAATGCTATGGTCAACGAGTAGGTAATCCCCTGGAACATCTATTTTCAGCTCAACAATGACGGCTCCTGCTGAGGGAACAAGTGTTGTTTGCACATTGTGATTGATCAGTCCATCGATAGCTCCTTCAACATACACGTTGTCAAAGATTTCCCCAATGATATGAAAAGATGATGTGCCGTTAGGTCCAATGTTCCCAAAATAAATGCGGACGGTGTCTCCGACATCTGCAGTCAGCGTACCTTCGCCCATCACACCCCCTTCCCTACCATTAAAGACAACATAATCTGGATGTTCACTCAGTCCCTTGTCCATTGAGAGCTCAAGGACCCCAGGATCTTTGGTGGGCTTGGTAAAGAATTCGCTTTGGAGAACATAGTATTCGCGGTTCACTTTCGGGAGCCCTTCGGCAGGCTCGACAAGGATCAGGCCATACATCCCATTGGCGATATGAGCGGGAATGTTTGGGATAGGAGAGGCACAATGGTAGATGAAGAGGCCCGGGACCAGGACTTTGAACGCAAAGGCGGATTCTTCTCCCGGAGACACAAGGTTTACTGCCGCACCCCCGCCTGGACCATTCACGGCGTGAATGTCAATGTTATGAGGGAACCGATTGTTGGGATGATTTTTCAGATGAAATTCGACCGTATCTCCGACGCGAACGCGGACCATTGGACCGGGGACGGTTCCATTAAAGCTCCAGAATTTATAGGATGTGTCATCAGTCAGCTTGCCGACAAACTCTTGGGCTTCAAATTGGACCACAACACGCGCAGGTGTTGAACGTGAAATAGGTGGAGGGACATGGGGTGCACTGGTCAACTCAGCGTGAATAGTCGGCGGTCCGCAAAATGCCGCAGTTGGAAGGAACCCAATAATAAGGGTAAAGACACAAGCCAAATAAGGCCTATAGCGGGCATACGTGAACATGTTGTACTCCTTGGTAAAAGAAACACGAGGCTGAAATGACTACAGATTGAGCGGAGGTAGTGTACAAACAGAGAAAGGATTAAAAAATGACTTAAATCATCTTTTTGAGGATTTCTTAGGGACCAGAGATTTCTCTGAGCCCAAAGATGGAAGAAGCGAAGTGTGTTTGGTAGGTGGAGAAGCAATAGCCTTAAGACGCTCGATATGACAAATAACAATGCGCTTGGCAGTCCCGAAAAGAATATGATCAGCTTTAAATCGGCCCATAATTCTCGTGGCGGTTTCAACTGTCAAGCCCGCCATGTCTGCCAGGTCCCGTCGAGTCAATCGTGTCTGGAGACGAATGCCATCTGGATCGGGGACTCCGGCCTTCTGGGAAAGAGCGAAGAGAATGGAGGCCAGTCGTCTTTCCGCTTTATGAAACACCATAGCTTTCGCCTGCTCTTGAGCTCCGCGAAGTCGTTCAGCCAGATAGTTAATGACATGGATCGCAGCTTCAGGATTCCGTTTTAAGATTTCCAAATAACGCTTTTTGGGGATTCGAAGAACCGTAGCTTGATCTAAGACCTTTGCGCATCCAGGGTGAGAAGATCCATCGAGAACGGCGGCCTCACAGCAAAACAAATCACCGGGTGTCAAAATCTTGAGTGTCATGTCCCGACCATCCGGTGAAGACTTGATACACTTCACGGTTCCTTCCCGAACAATATGAAACCACTCCGCAGGGTCTCCTTCCCGGAAAATGTATTGCCCCTTGTCATACGGAGTTTCTTCAAATTCCAAAGCAATGAGCTGTTGGTCGGCCTCGGAGAGATGAGCGAAGAGTGGTAAGGATTGAAGAAGTGATGTCGTGATCATAAAGGCCAATGCATGGTGGATGAAGGTCGGTAGAAATCATTGACCATCAAAAGTTGCTCCCTTGTGCTACCAGAGGAATACTAGGATACCGTCGAGAAATTTAGCAAGCGTTCAACGAACTGTCTCGCTGGGGTGCAATTTTTGGTCTATAATGAAACATCGCTGATTAGGCATAGCATGAACAATTAGCTCGCCAATTAATTGAATGCCAACCACATCGACAAGCGAGAAACGTAAAAGGCAGCTTTGGGCTGCCGAAGTCGAGCAGTCGCGTGAAAGAAAAAATGGAGGGTAGGGACCATGAATGAACATGCGAAAAGGTTTTGCTACGAGTTTGTCGGCCTAATGGTTGTCTGTGGGTTCTTTATTGGCTGTGCTAGTTCGTCGAAAGAGTCGACTTCTCAACCATCGGTGGAAGAGGTGCGGGAAGATTCTGATCGATTTTTTAACAAAATGGAGCAAGAAGAAAAGGTCCGGGCTTACCCGGAACCGTAACAAGGGGAAATCCTTTAAAATGTATAGAGCTCACCGTAGCGTTCCCTTCAAGGTTTGATACCGCAACAGTGTTAGGCTCTTCCCAAACAGGAGTGACTTGGACTCCTTATGAGCCTGTTGAATATCTCTCACACATGGCCCATACATGCCCAAGACGGAATCGATTTCAGCAGCAGACGGGAATGGTCAAAAAGCATGCCC
>JAYWMS010000308.1:0-3157 GCA_035873215.1 Nitrospirota bacterium
CCCGAGCAAATTGAAACATTACAGGAGCCGTTTATTCAAGCGACCCTTATTTCCCCGGAACGATATGTGGGGAATATTATGGCCTTGTGTCAGGAGCGGCGCGGCATACAAAAAAGTTTGCAATATCTTGACCCCACTCGAACCATGCTCATATATGAACTGCCATTGAATGAAATGGTCTTAGACTTTTACGATCAACTCAAATCTCGTACCCAAGGCTATGCATCACTGGATTATGAATTGACAGACTTTCGACAAGCGGAACTGGTAAAGCTGGATCTCCTCTTGAATGGTGAGACTATTGATGCCTTGTCGTTTATTACCCACAAAGATAAAGCCTCTCATCGTGGACGCCAACTCGCGGAGAAAATGAAGGAGCTTATCCCAAAACAAATGTTTGAAATTGTGATTCAGGCAGCGATTGGCAAGCGGGTCATCGCGCGTGAAACGATTTCTGCCATCAAAAAAAATGTCACTGCCAAATGTTATGGCGGGGATATCACCCGGAAAAGGAAACTCTGGGAAAAGCAAAAAGAAGGAAAGAAAAGGATGAAACAACTTGGACGAGTTGAGGTCCCGCAAGAAGCCTTTCTTGCGCTATTGAAGGTGAAAGACGAGTGAGTTCTGACCCTACTGAAAACCCATCTGAAAATGGGGCTCCGCAAGAACAGCCTCCTTCACGTATTCGCAAATCAATACTCCGGGAATACTCGGAAGCCATCATCATCGCGATGATTTTGGCGTTTACGATTCGAGTATTTGTTGTTCAGGCGTTTAAAATACCTTCGGGATCCATGATTCCCAGCCTGCTCATCGGTGACCATATCCTCGTCAACAAAATGTCCTATGGGCTTCAATTGCCGCAGGATTGCAAAATTGAAGTCTCTTTTCCCCCGATCACGTGTTATGAGGCAAAAACACTGATTGATTTTGGGGAACCCCATCGTGGCGATGTGATTGTCTTTCGTTTTCCCGAAGATGAAGAAAAGGATTTCATTAAACGCATTGTCGGCGAGCCAGGTGACACCATTCACATTCGCGACAAAATTGTGTATATCAATGGGGAGCAATTCCAAGACAAGGACTTCACACAGCGAATTGATCCGGGGATTATCGATGGACGAATCAATCCGCGGGATAATTTTGGCCCCATCACGGTTCCCCCCGATTCCTATTTCGTGATGGGTGATAACCGCGATCAAAGTCTAGATGGCCGCTTTTGGGGCTATGTGAAGACGAATAAAATCAAAGGACGGGCCTTTTTAGTGTATTGGTCTTGGAATGGAAAAGGAGCTTGGAGTGAATGGGTCCGGTGGGAGCGTATCGCACATTCAATCGAGTAGATCCCAAATCTTTAAGAATTGATTTGCCAATTCGAACCATAGGCATGAACAGAGAATCATGAAAGAATACAACCGCGGATTGACTTCTTTCAACGCCTGAAGCCGTGTCGCCCTCTCGCCTCACCCGATCAATAGTCAAACGTCAGGGCAACCTCTCACTCGAGTCACCCAGCTCTTCTTCCCAATCACTTGAGCGGTACATTCGACGATTTCCCAAGGCCAACATCTTGGTCATCGGTGATGTCATGCTCGATCATTACATTTGGGGTGAAGTGAGCAGGATTTCGCCAGAAGCCCCGGTTCCTGTCGTTCATGTCAACACTGAATCCATGCAACCCGGTGGAGCCGCGAACGTCTATAACAATATCAAATCCTTGGGCGGACAAGCAGAACTCTGCGGAGTCATTGGCTGCGACGAAAGCGGAGAAGGACTGCTAAGGGCCTTGGGTTTCTCCAAACGCAAGCAGCCGGGTCTCATCCTTGATGGCACGCGTCCAACTACGAGAAAAACTCGCATCCTGGCGCATAGTCAACAGGTAGTTCGGTACGATGTTGAAAAAGCGCATGATGTGTCTCAAGCAATCACCCGAAAAATCCTCAAATATGTCGAATCACGATTGTCATCCATTTCATGCCTGATCATTTCGGACTATGCCAAAGGCGTGGTAACAGCACCCTTAATGGCCCAGCTTGAAAGACTGACGCGAAATACACGCATTCCGATCCTCGTTGATCCCAAGGTCGGTCACATGCCGTTTTACTCTGGGGTCACGCTGATTACTCCCAATCATTTGGAAGCCCAGCAAGCTTTGGGACGGTCGGGTCATGATGACCAGACCATTCATGATATCGGCCATCAGCTTCGAAAGAAGTTGAACTGTAATGCCGTCCTGATCACGCGAGGGGAGCAGGGGATGAGTTTGTGTGAGTCATCGGGTTCGAGTAAGCATATTCCTGCGGTTGCTCGCCAAGTCTTCGATGTGACGGGGGCAGGCGATACCGTCATGAGTACGTTGGCCTTAGCACTGAGCGCTGGGGCCTCGTTTAAAGAATCCGCCATGTTAGCGAACTATGCGGCTGGTGTGGTTGTCGGTTTGGTCGGAACGGCCTCAATCACACACGCACAACTGCGCGAGGCGCTAGCTCATGCATGTTGATCGTTCGGTAGTATCAATAATCATTCCAGCTCGATATGGCTCAACGCGCTTTCCCGGGAAACCCTTAGCCGAGCTAGGGGGCAAACCTCTCATTCAACATGCCTATGAGAAGGCCTCATTGGTAACGGGAATCCATCAGGTCATCATTGCGACGGACGATCCAAGAATACAGTTAGTCGTTGAGAATTTTGGCGGCATTGTGCACATGGTCTCAGAACCCTGTCGGACAGGAACGGATCGAGTTGCTGTCATTGCGCGGGCACTACCCAGCCAGATTCTTGTGAATCTGCAAGCAGATGAGATTCTCTTGACCCCAACACTGCTGACGGATCTTATTGATCCGTTCCTGGAGTCGGATGCCTTGATGGGAACATTGTCACGAAAATGGCCAGCTGGAGAACCTATTGAAAATCCATCAGTTGTGAAACTTGTGAGCTCCCAAGAGGGGAAAGCACTTTACTTTTCCCGAGCCCCAATTCCACACCTCCGGGATAGGCAAGAAGGTGGGATGGCAAAACCTTTGGCCTCTCTTCATCTAGGAGTGTATATTTTCCAACGTGAGGCCTTATTTCAGTTTGCCGCATGGCCGACTGGAGCCTTGGAAGACATTGAGAAACTTGAACAATTACGTGCCCTAGAGTACGGTTTGCCCATTCA
>JAYWMS010000358.1:0-2666 GCA_035873215.1 Nitrospirota bacterium
AATCCCCGTTCCTGCTCCAATTTTTTCAATAGGTTGAGTTGGGTTTAAAACAGAACCCTTGTTGTCACTTCCAGGTTTACTTCCATTTCTGAATCTATTCCAATCGCACTCTGATAGCGAGATGCTCGTTTGTTGTTTTGTGCTGGTGGTACACTATCTCACTCAATCATTCTGGGTCTTCATTGCATGGCCTGGGACTACGGATCAGGAGGGGGCCTCTGTCGGTCATCTTTCCCGTTTCGAGTCCCTCAGGTGGGCGCGACCGGCATCCGTAATGGCGACATTTCCATGGGCGGTTTTGGTGATGTGGTCCTGGACAAGCAAGTCATGGAGGACGAGTCCGATGTCGCCTGGAGGGGGTCGGTCAAACCGACCAGTCAGGTCGGGGTAACTCCACCCTGGCTTGTCCGCTAAAAAGTGGAGCACCTCCACTCCCAACTGTGCCTGCCGCTGAGATTCCTCTTCCAACTGCTGTCCCTTGATGTTTCTCCTACCAGTACTCACGCCACGCCCTCCCCTTGTGCAGAGGAAGCCAGCCCGATTTGAAGGAACATACAAAACAAAATTGAAAACCCAATGAATAGAAGCCGGTTGGAGATCGCTGGAAATGTTTGAAACATAAATCCCTCCCATGGTTTGATTGAAACGGTTCTTCAATTCTGTTCACCACCTAACTTAATAGAAGCAATTTCAGTGCCATTAGACTGAAGGGCAGAGGAAGGGGCGTGAGCGGTGATATGGCCCTTGAAAGAGGGACAAAACTGAACCTGCAGGCTGACAAGAGCAGATGCGGTGATGTAGGCAGGTGTATCCGATTAGATACAATGTTCATGTTGAAGAAGTAGGAGAAATACTCTTCGCGATATTGCCATTCAGCGATCATCCTTTGCGACTGGGTTTTCCTGAGCGGGCCGGCGAGAAAGCATTCGTTACATCATGCCCTAACCTCACCAGATAATCGACCAACCCATCAAAGGATACATTGGAGGGGTACCCTTCCGCACTTGGGTGACCCGGGCTCGGGTCGTCTGCATGACTTTTGAGCAGTTGAAAGGGGCAGGTCAGTTGGCGGTGGACCCAGTCAGCAGCGGCGATTTCTCCGTGGTACAGAATTCCCGAACGAAGGACCGGCGGTTTGGAAGTGACTTGCCGGTTAGCAGTGAGTCAACTTCTTCCTGAGCACAATTCCGTCTTTAACAGGGAAAGTACAGGGAATTTATTGACTCCAGATGCGTGTGCTCGTCGTTTGAATTCAGGAAATAATCGTAAATTCAAGGGGTTCGCCCTCATCCAGCCTTGCCTGCTGATTTGCGTAACAGGGAATTAACAGGGAATGGAGAACCCTTGAAATATTATGTCCAGCGAGGCTGGATGAGTTTTTTAACCATACGAGGTCGCCAGCGCATAAGAGTTGATGCACCAACTCTGCGAACGCACCAAGTTTCGGTCTTATTCACGTTAAGTTGACAAAACCCACTCCTTACATGAAGGCACTGGGAAATCGTGTTATCCATCCAATAAAGGAACAAGACTATCTTTCCACGCCAAGGCTTCGAAATAACTCTTTTGAAGTGTGCTGGGAGCCAATGGGCCATCCTGAACCTTATCCCACTCTCCCCGCTCATAAGCTAACACAAGCTCAAGAACATCACCCAACGTTCCTGTGCGCTCAACTAAGGCCTCGCCAATCTTGGGAGAGAGTTCCAGCATCCCCAAAATGTCGGACATGGATTGATCAAACAGGGCATCGAGCACTGAGAAGAGACCAACGGTAAAATGCTCTTCGACTTCTGGTTCTTGTAACGCCGTTGCGAGTTCTTTACACATCTGGGCTCGAACCAGGGCAATCAGCAATAACTCTACCGGCTTCCCATCCAACCCCGCCATCACCAAGAGGGTAGCCCATGTTTTCAGCCGAGCCAATCCAACTAAACACGCCGCTTGTCCGATGGCGTCAACTTTCTTGGGCAAAGACAAAAAAGCGGAATTGACATACCGAAGGACTTTGTAACTGAGGGAGATATCCTGTTTGATGATCGCTTCGACTTCCTTCATTTCCGTGTCCGGATTTTGAAGCTTCGTCAACAGGGAAAGAACGGCAATTTGATTCGGCGGGATCCGCCTGCCTTCGACAATTTTGGGCCGGCAGAAGAAGTATCCCTGAAAGTAATCGAAGCCGAGGGTTTTACACAACTCAAATTCCTCCTGCGTCTCGACCTTTTCCGCTAAAAGCTTGACCTTAAAATTTCGTAGCTGAGAGACATGGTCCTGCAGCTTCTCTCGCCCCAAGGCCATGACATCGAGTTTGATGATCTGAGCTAACTCAACCATGGGGCGAAGGTGTTCCTCATACGAAAAATCATCCAAAGCAAGGGTATAGCCCTGAGCCGAAAGGCGCTTCATAGCTTCCAAGACATCGTTATCCATGGGGATATCTTCTAATACCTCTAACACCACACGGTCCTTAGGCAAATCATCACACAGATTATCGCGAAGAAACTTTATCGTGAGGTTAATAAAGGCCAAATGAGGGCCTACCATTTGGTCGAACCCGATTTCTAAAAACGTGTTGAGCATAACCCGTGCCGTAACGGCATCCCCGTCAGAAAACGTGGCTTCATTCGCAGTCGGACTCCCACGATAGAGAAGCTCATACCCCATCACCT
>JAYWMS010000362.1:0-4611 GCA_035873215.1 Nitrospirota bacterium
CGCCGGGTTCCAAATGATGCGCCGGAACCACGGACGTCCATATCGACCCAGGCATAGCCGTTGGCAAGAAAGCGTTTGGTATACGTTCCTGTAAGACCGCGAGGGAGCAGATCTTTTATGGCGTTTAATGGCCAGCGGTAGTCGAATGCCCGCCAGTACCGGGTTTGATGAAGAATCGTAGGCAGTCTTCGGGACTTGTCCCAACTCTCGGGTAGGTAGACGTCCACTGCGATTTTAACTCCATCTCGCATGGTGACGTACTGAGATGTTCTCGTGAGGGGGATGTCCTCGGAATCCTTGGCCTGAAGATAGGGTGCTGGTTGTGCTTGATTTCCATCCGTGTTGCCAAAGACCTCTGTCATGGACATTCCGCCAATTATTGTGCAGAAAATCCCAAACCAGGTAACCAGGTGTGCATGATTGTTTTTTGGAGGGAGTTTGCTATTCAAGAAGTTGTCCATGTGTGCCGTTACGTGTGTATAGATTACATCAATCGCCAGAGGGCGTTGTAACAAAGCTGACTGCTTTCCGCAAAATTTTCCTGTTAATGCAGCCAGGAATGTTTCAGAGAACATACTATGGCCTCTGCGTTTACCCATGCTTTTGTCGCTCTTGCGATCGGAACGTTTCAATCGGCGTCCATTCGGACTACTCGATTTTTCATTCTTTCGATGTTCTGCGCCATTGTTCCCGATCTGGATGTGATCGGGTTTTTTGCGGGCGTTGAATACGGTGATCTGTTTGGTCATCGAGGGATGACGCATTCCTTGTTGTTCGCGTTCATGCTGGCATTGGTGACGGTCCGATTTGGTTTCCCGGATCACCGATCAGGATCGGCGAGTTGGTGTTGGTTATTCCTGCACTTTTTTCTGGTGACGGCATCTCATGGCGTGTTGGATGCCATGACGAATGGAGGGCTTGGCGTAGCTTTCTTCGCGCCTTTTGATGAGACGAGGTACTTTTTTCCGTGGAGACCAGTAAAAGTTTCGCCCATCGGCATTTGGTCTTTTTTCAGTCTCACGGGTCTTTTGGTGTTACTTAGCGAAGCTCTCTTTATCTGGCTCCCAACGTTGGTGTTAGTCAAAAGCGTGCAACGGATTTGTCTGTGGAGAAGACAAAAGAGAGAACACCCCATCGATATCGCCCAGTAGAATAATCTTTTGAATAATTTTATGGGCTTACTTGTGAGAAGGTGGTGTCCGTAAAAGGGAGGTGAAATAAATCGATGCTGAAGAAAGACGCGGTTACCGTAGGCGTGTTTCGAGAAAAAAATACCCTTTGCCTCATTCGAGGCAATAACGCACAATCTGCAATGTAGAAATTTACACCCAGTTATTTCAACTGAAAGGCTGGGAGGTGTAGATCTCCTGAAAGATGAGGCAGTTGGCAATCCAACAGCTTTCGGAGTTCAAATTCAGCACCCTCTCGAAAGCGCTCAGCTTCCTGTTCTGCCGGGAATGGTCCATACACCCGCGGTTCCAAAAAATTACATGCGACACGAACAAACCAGCGTTCCATCCCTTTGTGCCGACGTTTTCGGAAAATAGTTGATTCTGGGTCCACGATCGCCTGCATTGTCATAACGCGCCTCCTTTCGCGCAGTTCATTAAGATCAGCAAGGAATTTTTTCTGCATTCCCCTTCAATAAAAAACGATACCATGCGGTTAAGTACTGTCAACGATCCCATCCATGAGACGGTTGAAAATGGCACATTCTGTGGTCAGAATGACCGTGGCCACAATATATTGAGGCATTTTATATTTTTGTCAAGTAGTTTGAGAAAAAATGTATTGTGGATGGAGGGTGGTTTTGATCCTCGACCATATCCGCCGAACATGATGACGATGCGGGATTATTTCTGAGATGAATTCAAACGCAGGTGTTTTGATTAACGGGTTCAACGAATCAGCGTGATTCTAACGTAACTGTCGATGCCGAAAACAATTCGTGGTGTGATCGTTTACCATACCAACGGCTTGCATGAACGCGTAACAGATTTTGGTGCCGACAAAGGTGAAGCCTCGATGCTTCAACGCTTTGCTCATGGCATCTGACTCTGAAGTACTGCAGGGCACGGTTTGCAACGTCTTCCAGTGGTTTTGACGGGAACGGTGGTTCACGAACTGCCAGAGGTATTCATCAACACCCCCGAACTCTGATTGTACATGCAGAAAAGCTTTTGCATTGGTGACGGTACCGTGCACCTTGAGCCGGTTTCGAATAATTCCGGGATTGTTCAGAAGTTGCGCAATTTTTCGTGATGAGTAACGGGCAACCTTGCTCGCGTCAAAACCATCGAATGCGTCTCGATAGGTGTCGCGTTTCTGAAGAACGGTCAGCCAGCTTAATCCTGCTTGGGCGCCCTCCAGAATCAAAAATTCAAAGAGAAGCCGGTCATCATGAATCGGGACGCCCCATTCGTCGTCGTGGTATCGGATGAGCAAATCATTCGTGGCCCACGCGCAACGAGATGTGTTTGATTTTTTCATTGGTCTGGCAGTCAGAATAATGGGCGAAACGATTTGGACAACTTATCTATAGTCCGTTTAAACGTTTTTGTGAAAAAGTCTGTGGCTGAACGGTCTTCCTTAGCCCCGATGCCAACTAAGTCGGCGGGAATCAATCAATCGTTATCCCGATCCTGGATTTCCACGATGACCGGACAATGGTCCGATAGGCGACGATAGGCAGCGGGATAGTCTCCTGAGATCTTTTTGCAATGTGCGACAGCACAATAGCCGGAAACCTGTGCTGATTTGGCGGTGATTTCCTGCATTCCTTTCGATACGAGGATGTGATCCAACCAGCCTCCCTTGCCACGAAAGTAATGGGTGCATTGCGGCGTGATCGCCATGTCCCGAAAGCCAGGCTTTTCCTTTGCCACCATCCGCCGGACATATTTCAATTCTGATCGTCGCGACGCGTTATCGCCGGCGCCCATTGTATTCAAATCCCCAACAATGAGGACATCCCGATCTTGAGCTAATAGCGTTGCGACATTTTTATCGATGCGATTCAGGGCTTTCTGTCGGTCGCCCAGAGCAAACACCGTTGGACCCGATTTCAAATGGAGCGCAATAAGGTGAAAGTCCACTCCACCCTGTTCGCGGGATTGGACGCGGGCATAGTGTCCCGGGCGCAAGCCCCCTTCACAGGCTGTATTTGCCGACCTGGCTTTAATATTGAACGACCAGAGACTATGGATTTCTGATAGGGAAACCCGATTCGTGTTCCACAAGAAACCGACGTGGTGGCCGTCAGGCTTGCCACAGGGCTGGGGTGACCATCGCCAGGACTCCCCAGTAGTGGTGCGTAACGATTGGGTAACGGATTCCCATGCCTTCTTGGCTTTTGCAGTGCCAAGGCTTTCTTGCACGGCGATAATATCCACTTGCATCCACGCAATCGTGCATGCCAACCAGGACAGGTCCGTTTTCTGTGTCGAGGGAGCCCGGGAGTCAGGAGATTGGCCGTAAGGAAACCAACGAAGATTCCAGGTCGCCACGCGAAGCGCATGTGTCGACGGCGTACGCATGTGTTTCCCGGCGCTCACCACTTTATCGCACTGTTCTCGTGATGACCAAACCGCCACTTCGTCGGAAACAGGCTTTGCAGAAGTGGAAGCGTGTCTATGTGGCTGGCTTGGAGATGAGGAAGCAGTCAACCGAACATATTTGGGATGGACCCATCCAATTTCTCCAGATTCAAGTGCAAGAAAAAGCCAGTGGTTGTGGGAGTTGATGCGCTGAATTGTTGCGACGGAGTGATCGGGTACGTGTGTTCGAAAGCTGGGCCTGGCTTCTCGATGAATCGGAACGCCAATGGCCTTGACCGCATGCAGGGTTACTTGTTGGCCGATTTCAAACGGCTTAGCCCATACCACAACGGAACAAAAGATAAAAAAGAATACAGTTAAACAGAAGGCTCGAAAAAAAATTGGCATTCCCTACCTCATAGAAGTTTATTACTTACATACCAGACCGTGAAATAGAAAGGTAGTGGAAGTTCTGGTATCGTAAGCAAGCCATTGTAGAGCATATTACGTGTTACCATGTTTTTGCGTCAGGGAATGTTGAGAAAATCCGCCAGCGGCGTTCGCGCCCTTTCGCCTGACCTTCGGGCTCACAAACTTGCCGCTCTTCGCGGCGTTCGCGCTCACGAACTGGAAGTACGCTCCGCGCGTCAAACTGGCTGCGGCCATGCCCGTGGAAAAGGGCGTCTTGGCGCCTTGGGATTGGGCGGGTGAAATAACGGACTTTTTTGACCATTCCCGTCGGCTGCTGATCAGGCCCAATCAGTACTCCCGCGACAGGCGCTTGCTCCTTCCTGTAAAATTGGTTGTGGTTGGCCGTGCCCGCATGTTATTCACAGGAAAATATTCAACAGGTACCTTTACTGAAGACCGTAACCGAGGGTGAACCATGAGCCAGTCCAACATCAATATTGACATTGCCAATAAGGCCGTTCTAAAGCCGATTGGTCAGGTTGCCAAAACAAAGCTGGGTATTGATCCTGATCATTTGGAGTCGTACGGAAAATACAAGGCGAAGTTACCGCTGTCTTTTCTGGAAACACTGAAGGACAATCCGGATGGCAAGTTGATCTTGGTC
>JAYWMS010000370.1:0-6424 GCA_035873215.1 Nitrospirota bacterium
TCTTCCGATCTCCCGTCGGGGAGGAGGGCGTTTTTTTTTGAGAAATTATGCGTATCAGTCGATTAGCGATGGTGCAGTTTAACCCCATTGTCGGGGATTTGTCCGGTAATGTCCGGGCTATCGCCAAATGGATAAAGGAAGCGAAGCAAGCCCGAGCTGATGTTATCGTGCTCCCGGAAATGGCGGTAACCGGTTATCCACCGGAAGATTTAGTCCTGCGGCCTAGTTTCTTGAAGGATACGAAGCGTGCACTGGATGACGTGGTGAAGCACTGCCGAGGTATGACAGCGGTTGTTGGTTTTATCCAAGACGCGGGGATAGACAAGCATCCTCGGTCTGCCTCTTTTTCTGCATCGAGGAAGAGCCGTGCGTTGTTCAATGCGGCTGCAATAGTACATGATCGGCAGGTGATCGCGACGTATGCCAAAATGGTTTTGCCGAATTATGGGGTATTCGATGAACGGCGATATTTTAGACCGGGTACGAGGCCACTCGTGTTTGTGTTGAACGGTATACGCTACGGCGTGAATATTTGCGAAGATATTTGGGACTCCGACGGACCAGCTCGTGATGAATCCAGACGGGGAAAAGCGCATATCATCCTGAATATCAATGCTTCCCCCTATCATATGGGTAAAGATACGGTGCGAGAAAGCCTATTGGTAGAGCGTGCACGAGAAAACGGTGTGATTGTGAGTTATACGAACATGGTGGGTGGGCAGGACGAAATCATTTTTGACGGCCAAAGTATGTTGGTGAATGCCGCTGGGGATGTGATCGCCCGGGGCAAAGCATTCGAGGAAGACTTGCTGATAACCGATATGAATATTGATGAGAAAGGGATAAAGTTGCCACGTCTCAAAAAGCAGGGTATGGGGGCAGAGGATCCCGGCCGTCCGGTACAACAGGTTGTCCTCTCCCGGGAGTATGAGCCCAAACGACGACGGCTCCTTGCTCCCCAATATGCCAAGCCACTTGAGTCTTTAGAGGAAGTGTATCGTGCATTGGTCTTAGGGGTGCACGATTATGTGAAGAAAAATCAGTTTAAAAAAGTACTGGTGGGAATTAGCGGGGGGATAGATTCGGCATTGACTGTGGTGATTGCGGTTGATGCATTGGGCCCCGATCATGTGACCGGTGTATTCATGCCCTCGGTATTCACCTCAAAAGAAAGCCGTCAAGACTCCCGGCAATTGATGCAAGGCTTGCATGTTCCCCTACTAGAAATTCCCATCACCAAATTATGGAAGCAATACTTACATGTGTTAGATCCCGTGTTTGAGAAAAGATCGCATGATACTACGGAAGAAAATCTTCAGGCTCGGATTCGTGGAAATCTGTTAATGGCCTTGTCGAATAAATTTGGACATCTGGTGTTGACGACCGGGAATAAAAGCGAGATGAGTGTGGGGTATGCCACGCTCTATGGTGATATGGCGGGTGGGTTTGCGGTGATCAAGGATCTCTCCAAAACGTTGGTATACGAGTTAGCGAAATATCGGAATCAGCGCGCGCAATCGGAAATGGGCATGAATCTGATCCCACCGCGGATTATTGACCGACCACCCTCGGCTGAGCTCAAGCCTCACCAGACGGATCAGGACACACTTCCCCCCTATAACGTGCTGGATCCAATTTTAGAGGCCTATGTGGAAGAGGATCGTTCATTTGATGAGATTGTCCGGATGGGGTTTCCTTCGAAGATGGTGCAGCGAGTCATGACGATGGTCGATCGAAGTGAATATAAGCGCCGGCAAGCGCCGGTGGGGATCAAGATTACCGAGCGGGCATTGGGTAAGGATCGCCGAATGCCAGTCACCAATCGTTATGTGAAACAATGAGTATAGGTGTGCGTGCGGGGCCTCATGGCTTGTGCATTCTCCGCTCAATCACTTTTTGCCGCCTCGGGTCGGTAAATAAATGCTTTCTACATAGGCAGAGAGTCGTGAAACGGGATAGGCCTGGACTCTGCTTTAAGCAGGATAAGGAAGTGTAAATTGTGAGCACAGCTGATAGTTCAGATCGCACCATGATTCAACATTCCAATTGCGAGCCAGATCTCGCTCAAGCGGTGATGTATGAGCGACGTGAGGGTCTTTCTCAACGATTGGAACAGGGAGCATCTGGATCAGATATCGTGTCAGTGTTTACTGACCTGGTGGATTCCTTGTTGATCGAGCAATATCGGCATGTCCTTCATGGGAAAGATGTGGATGAAACGGCGGGCAGGCAACATTGTTGTCTCGTGGCGGTAGGGGGCTACGGACGTCGGGAACTTTCCCCATATTCGGATATCGATGTGATGGTGCTCTATCAGACGGGAGGCGAGCAGGTGGTTCCCGTCCTGTCCTCGGAAGTGTTCCGCCATTTGTGGGATTTAGGTTTTCAGGTGGGGCACAGTGTGCGTTCGATCCAGGATTGTTTGGAAGTGGCCACTGCGGATCTATCCGTACGAACAGCCCTGATGGAAGCTCGTTTTCTGACTGGCAGCGCTCACGTCTTCCAGGAATTTCGACGGCGATTTGCCCAGCGCCTACTGGGTAAACGGGTGCAGTCCTTTATTGAGGAGAAGGTAGAAGAACGAGAGCGAGAATATGCCAAGTTTGGAGAAACCGTGTACTTGCTTGAGCCCAATATCAAGAAGACCAAGGGCGGCCTGCGGGACTTACATCTCCTGCAATGGGTGGGAATGGCACGTTTTCAAGCTGCCACATTGCAAGAGTTGGCAAACCATGGGGTGTTAGCGTACCAGGACTATATGGCGTTAGTGGAAGCACGAGAATTTCTGTGGAAAGTCCGGGCGCTCCTACATTTGGAGGCGGGACGAGCACAGGAGATCCTTTCCTTTGAGGAGCAAGTGCGTCTCTCGAAAGCGTTTGGTTTTGAGGATCAACCGCATCTCCTCGCGGTTGAACAGTTCATGCAGCAGTATTACCGACATACCACGGGGATTCATGATCGCTGCATCCGCTTTATCGATAGATCTCGTGTTGTGTCGATGTGGAGTCGTCTCAAGCGATTGTGGCCGAAGAAGGTGATCGATGGCCATTTTTGCGTGATGGAAGATCGTATATCCATCATTCCGGAAAAAGTGGTGCGTGTATTAGATAGTCCAAGGCTTCTTTTAGACCTTTTTCGGCTGGCCCAGGAACGTGGGTTTACCATAGAGGCATCTGTGCTGGAAGAAATCCATCGTCATATGGAGACGGTCCCGGCCGAGGTGTTCCACAACCAGGAAATCTGTGAGTCGTTTCGACGCATTCTCTCGGGTCCTGGGCCTGTTGCTGATATTTTACGATTGATGCATCAGGCACGTCTGCTGGAGAAATTGCTTCCAGCCTTCGCCCGGGTTCGTGGCCTGATGCAGTTTAATCAATACCATAAATTTACCGTCGACGAGCATAGTTTGTTTGCCGTCAGTGAAGTTGAGCGACTGGGAAAGCAGGCTGGAGTCTTTCAAGACGTGTATGCGCAGATTCAGCAAAAAGATCTCCTTCACTTAGCGTTACTGTTACATGATGTGGGCAAGGGACTTCCGGAAGACCATAGCGAAGTCGGGCGAGCGATTGCCAAAAAAGTCTCGACGCGATTTCAATTTAACCAACAAGATGCGCGTACCTTGGAATATCTGGTTCATAGTCATTTGCTCATGGCGAACACGGCATTTCGACGTGATCCGTATGATGACAAGGTGTTGCTCACCTTTGTGCGGTCCGTCGGGACTGCGGCCCTTCTCAGAAAATTACTGTTGTTGACAGCAGCGGACATTGCTGCAGTGGGACCGGAGACCCTCACCAAATGGAAGGAATCATTGTTAATTGAACTGTATCTCCGAGCCTTGCCAGAAGTGACGGGTGGCCAGGAAGGCAGAGAGGCCACAGAACACCTGAACCAAGTGGCCAAGGATGTGGTCGCATGTTGGAATAATGAGCTTGGACAAAGCCTCACGCCCACATCTATTCAACATACATCGGTACCTGATCTAGTGTGGGTTGAAAAGCAATTGGATATGTTTCCGGTACGCTATCTTTCCGGGACAGCACCAGAGCGGATGGCTGTGCATCTACTCGCGATTCATCAATTGAATGAGCTGCATCCCAGAGTCAAAGCTGCATTTAACTCTGAGCTTCAAGTGTGTGAGTATTCGTTCATTGGGTTTGATACGGTAAGTCCTGGAATTTTCATGAATGTGACCGGAGTATTAGCGGCAAGAGGCTTAGAAGTTCTGGATGCCCAAATCATCACGCGGCGTGATGGCATCGTGGTGGATACATTTCATGTCCGAGATCCTGATTTTGAGAGTGCTCCCACTCCCAAGCGCCTTGAGGATGTGAGTCTTTCGATTATTGCAGTACTAGGCGGGGAAGTCTCGATCGAAAGCTTGATGCATCGTCATCACCGAGTGTTGTTTGGCAAGCTATTTCCGGTCGGTCGACATCCGACGGAAGTGCTCATCGATAACGAGACGTCTGATCAATATACGATTATTGATGTGTTTGCCGACGATCGACAAGGCTTGCTGTACGTGCTGGCGAAAACGTTATTTTCGTTGGGATTGTCCATCCATGCTGCGCGCATTGCGACGCGTTTGGATCAAATCGTAGACGTGTTCTATGTGACCGGACAGGAAGGTTCAAAAATTGAATCAGCACAGGTTTGTGAAGATATTCGACAGAAAGTGCATTCGGAAGTGGAAGCCTTTCTGAGTGCGTAAACGGCAGGAATTAGTCTTTGGGATTTCTCGCCAGAACCCATTCTTTCCCTGAAAAGCCTTAATCCATCGGCACAGATTCTGTTCCAATCGAGGTTGAGAAAATTCGGATCACGATTCAACTTGTCCGCAAAAATTCTGTCCGGGGTTATTCAGCTTCTCCCTTCATCATAAAGGGATGATTGAGAACCCACATTTCATACATTGGAATGGCAAACATGATAAGAAAACTGACGAACAAGAGTATATCCCCGGATAACATGGTTATGACGAAGAGGGGCGATACATAGGTTATCAACCAAGGGGAGATCAGGTCCAAAGTTATACCTAAGAATGCGGCCCATGTGGTCAAGACCTTCAAGGTTGGGCTCGCCATGGTGAGGTAGAGGACATGGACCATGATCATGAAGACCACTGGCATAGTGAAGAGGTGGAAATGTGTGGTCTCAGCGAGTTGTCCAAAAGACATCGGTTCGCCAAAGTTGGCGTCTGAACCACGATAATGTGCAGCGAGACCTTTTGGGGTTAAATCGGTCATGCTATGGGCCCAAAAAAACGTAAAGAAAAAACCCACAAGCATCAGCAGGAGAAACCAGGTGTAGACTAGCCGTATATGTCGGTCAGTATCGCGGAGACGAAATCGGGTATTAAAGTTCCGCATTCAACGTCATTCTGCACTTACAGCCCTAAGAGGGATTCCAATAACCCCTTTTCCACATTGCTTGCAACGACGGCCGTGGTGTCCAAGCCACGAGGTTTCAAATAAAATTCGTCTACGAGAACAAGAACCCGCTTGACCCCTGCGCTGGCTGAGCGCACAGACATGGTGGCACCGGTAATGTTGATGATGTCACGATTCAGGCGGATCGGGTCCCGAACCGATTTCCCTTCATATTGGTAATTGAAACGTTTGGTGGCAATCTCATTTCCACGGGATTCCCGATAGACGAGCACTTCAAAGTTAGTGACTTCTCCTGAGGGATCAACGCCCACCATGTACGTGATAGGTCGGTGCTTGCCTATCGTATTTTGGATAACGGCGTACCCGTCCATTTCCCCATTGGTCTCACCGATATAGACGTCGAAAGAATTTTCCGGAAACTTCCATCCAATTCGCTTTTCCACCAGCGTTTTTTGCCTTAGATCCAACCGTAAGGTTTCTTTTCGAATCGATGCGGAGTTTGGCAGCATCACTTTTGCAGCTTCTTCTTCAGTAAAGTAGATTTCGAGATGACCCAATTCTTCAGGAGTGAGCCAGCGATTCAGTTCCTGGTCCCAAATTTTTTCAGGAAATGGCTGTTGGGAGTATGCCACGGGCGGTGAAATCAGGAAGCCTACGCTACACAACAAATAGGCGCCGATAAGTGAATGAGTTAGCGTTGAATCGTGCATCCCTTAGCCTCTAGTTTATGAGAAATCCTTTGAACAAGGCGTTGTTCCTCTTCAGAAATGGGAGGGATTCGTCTCCATTGGACGGCCTGTGATTGGACGCCCATAGGAGAAAAAAACTCCCGAAATTGCCTGACGGACACCTGGGTAGCGCCTTGAGTACTCTTAAGATTAATAAAAAAGCGTGCGCGTTCCTGGTTGGCGTCACGTTGAAGCAACCCGGCTTTCCGTTGAGATGTAAACGCGAGCCATTCAGTCTCAATTACACCATTGTTTTTATCCAGCGCCCGAAGTTCAAATTCATTCACGCTGGCTAGAGCTTGG
>JAYWMS010000477.1:0-4835 GCA_035873215.1 Nitrospirota bacterium
ATGGCGCCGCTTGGCCAACTGAGACAATTTCTTCTTTTGCATTGGAGCTAAATGGATTAACGTAGTTTCAAGAGTCGGCATCAAACCCCCCTTTCACGAGTACACCTATATTACTCCTATATAGGTTAGAAAATCTAGTCATTTTTATTTTCCATTTCGTCACCAATCGTTGAAACTGAATCAGGTTAATGGACATAACCATTCGACTATCGCCTTTTTACGTATGTTTTTCAGGAAGATGGCAGGAGAATTCCAGCTCCACCGCCAAACAAAACGATGGTATCGTCTAAAGCACAAAATCGACCTCATCATGGTCGCGACGAACCGCTATTCCTGCCAATCAAAACCAGAGGTAGAAGCCAGTGCGCTGGGAGTCTGCAGGCCTGTTAATCGTTGATCGCCAATGATCCAGGTCGGATAGTTTTTGATGTTTTCCACCACACAGGGTGCCGTGAGGGGACTGCCACGCCCGCCGGAACTACATTCGACATAGGGCAGCCGTTTCGCGGACGATTCGAACTGCGCTTTCTGTTCTTGGCAGCGGGGACACCAGTAAGCGCCATAAAACTTGACCCCGGTGTCGGCAAGATGGATAGCTAGCGCCTGAAGTTGCGGGTTCTCGGGCCCAGCCGCCGCACTGAACAGCCCGCTATAATGCATATGCAGCAACCCTACAACCACTAGGGCGAGGACAACCGCCTCCTTCACTGATGTCAACCATTCGGGCGGTCGCCGCACGATGGAAAGAACCATGATAGTCGTGATGATCGCAAATGATGCGAGGCAATAAGGACAGGTTGCCTCGATCTCCACCACCGAAATGACCGTCAGGTAGGTACTGATCGCGAATCCGCAGACTGCTACGAATATGAAAACCGTCCAGCTTCCAGACTTTCGTCGGCCCCGCCAGATCAACGCCGTCATCACGACATAGGTGACTAAACCCCAGAGCGCCATCGGGACTCCGAACAGTGTCGCCCAACGACTGCTCTGGACCAAATCGCACCCGGAACCTTCACCACAAAAAGCGGGATGCACCTCGAACATAGCTACGTAGCTTAGGTAGGTCGTCAACAGGGCTCCAGCCACCGCGAGGACAAGCAACACAATGTCCAACGGAGACCGGGTTTTCGACCAGCGAACCGGAGGGGTGGGGGACGGGCTTTGAGTGCCCTCAGAACTATCGAAGGTCTGACGTTTATGACGCTTTCCCATTGGTGTTTACCTGGTTAAGGAAATCTGACTTCAATGTGCACAAGTATCTTTTCGGTTTATTGGATAGCGAAATCAATACTAATGAGGCTTCCATCTGGTGGCTTAATTTCCAGTGCTGGCAAGTCCTTCAACATTCGAGACTAATTGAGGATACACGACCTTTCCCAGAAGAAAAAGGCCCGGATAACAGATAACGCCTCTACACCAACTACTCACCATGATGTGCAACGAAACCAGGCCAGGAAAACCAGGGCATTCATAATAATGCCCTCTTCATGCGCTGTCTCGACAGCCAGCCTACCCTGCGCTATGGTATACTGAACCCATTAGGATGGAAACATTCCTGCAGGTTTTTTCAACAGGACGCCTATGAAACAAGTACGAATCCCACTGAAACGCCAATGGTGCATGAAGGCCATCCTTCTTGGCATCTTCCTAATGACATTACCCCAATGGGCCATCGCCTTTGATAAAGATCAACACTTCAATGCAGAAGATACCGTCGCCGAACGTGCAGAAGATGCATGGGTAAACGGGGGCACAAACCGTGCGCTGGATATCCTCAACCAAGGGATACGAGATCATCCGCAAGCGCTCATGCTGAAGAAATTACAGGGCGATATCTTCTCCACAGCCCGCCGTCCCAAGGAGGCTGTACAAGCCTATGAGACGGTACTCAAGGAAACACCATCCGCATTGGATGTCCGATGGGCCAAATGGAGTGTTTTGCTTCGCTCAGGACAGGGAGATCAAGCGGTCGCCGAGTTGCAACGGATTGCCCAGGATGATTCCCACAATCCCTTAATTCCCTTACGGATGGCACAAGAGCTCCGAAAGCTGGACCGCTTGGAGGAATCTTTGGAGTGGTATAAAAAAGCGGTGCCATTGAGATCGGATTTGCCAAGTTGGCGATTAGCCCTGGCCCGGGCACGGTTTGATATCTTGGATGGTCGGGGCGCGCGTGACGAAGTCAAACAGGTGTTGACCATGGTGTCCCCCGGTTCTCCCGAGGAAGCGGCTGCCCGAATTCTCATGTCTGTGATCTATGGGGCTACCAAAGAGCGGGGCCGACGCTATCAACCCATTTTTAGTCCAGATGGCACGTCGGCAGAACGGAAAGAATGGTCCCAGGTTCGCGCGGAGTCCTGGAGACTCTACGAAGCCGGCCGCTTTAAGGAAGCCGAGCCGCTCTTGCGAAAATCGCTGGTCCTCAAACCCAGTGACTACGGTGCCACCTATGATCTGGGAAGAACCTTAATGGAGTTGGGTCAGTGCAAGGAAGCCGTCACTGTTTTTCAAAAAATATCACTGCTGAATCCAGCCGATTTGACCTATGCGGATACGTTTTTTCGGATAGGTCAATGCCTGATGGAAATGGAACAGTGGTCTGAGGCATTAGTCCATTTTGAAATTCTATATGAGGCGGCTATCGAATTTGAAGAGTCCTCAAAGGGTGTTCGGGTTAAGGGAGGGATAAAAGTTCTGGATAAGGAGAAACTGGCCAGATGGATTGCAAAGGCTCGGAAACATGTTCCCAACGCCAAAAGCCTGAAGGATGAGGAGAATGACAACACCCTCCCGACCATTTCCGAAGAGCAATTGTATGCAGAATTAGTCAAAAAGAGACAGAAGATCGATGACCCGATTTATACGCGGGCCTCCCTAATGGGAAGAGATGCAGATTTCAGCTTGTTTCGATATGTAATCCCAGCGAGTCGAGTTATGCGAGATGATTTACCCGGAGGGGCCCATGATTTTATTCCCATCGATCCAGGTGATACCTTTCCCGCCACACAGCAAGACATATACTTGGTGTTTGGTCTGGTGACCGCCTCCTATGATGAGGTTCCCCTCACCGCCGAATGTTTTGTAGAAACATCAAAAATTTCAGAAGATCAACAAGTCTTAACCCAGGACCACGTAGTGATGGCCATGAGTGAACAAACGGGTTACTTTATCCTTTCCCCGCCTGAATCGGGGTGGACCCCCAACCTCTATGTGTGTGGGTTGTTTGAGGGAAATGTAATATCCGCATACACGCACGCAGACGAAGTCCGTTTTCGAATCATTGCACCCCCCTTGCCGTCGTAACCTAGGCAAAAACCTGAGTCCACCCCCCCCTCCTTTCTCCTTTTGTCAATTCCGTATTTTATCATCAAGCAAGACTGGCACAAAATCCCACCTTGATATAGTCTGCAGCCTCGCAGGGTACCGATTTTTCTGAGGCCTGTTGTCTAGCTGAAATCCTCAGCATGTTCATCCAGCAACATATTGCCGTGTCACCCTGAGGTAAAATATGAGCAAGCCAATAAACATCGTCGCCGGTGAAAGCATCCCGTATGTGAAGGAGGCCTTCCAGACCTTGGGACCTGTGAGGTTTCTTCCAGGACGGACGATTACCTCTGCCGAGGTGAAAGACGCGAACGTCTTACTCGTTCGATCGATCACGAAAGTCAATGAAGCCTTATTACGAGGCACCACCATCAAATTTGTGGGTTCGGCCTCAGCAGGGGTGGACCACATGGATGTTGCGTACCTCCATGCCCAAAACATCTATTACGCTTCGGCCCCCGGATCAAATGCCAATTCGGTCGCTGAATACATCATGGCCTCATTGCTGATTGTCGCCAAACAACAAGGCTGTTCGCTCTCGGGAAAAACCATCGGCATTGTCGGATTCGGTCACATTGGAAAATTGGTCAAAATAAAAGCGGAAGCCTTAGGCATGCATCCCGTCCTGAATGATCCGCCCTTAGCTGATAGTGGCCAGATCAAGCATTCCTCATTAGAAGAAACACTTGGCTGTGACGTGGTCACACTGCATACGCCGCTGACCACCGACGGCCTCTACCCAACTCATCATTTACTCAATGAGCAAACCTTCACATACTTCAAACCCTCAACAATTTTCATCAATGCCGCCCGCGGGGAAGTCGTGGACACGCAAGCTCTAATGAACGCCATTCAACAGAAGCAGATTGGCCCAGTTGTCCTCGACGTGTGGGAACACGAACCCGATATCAATTGGGACCTTTTCAACGCCGTCACGATCGGGACACCTCATATTGCCGGTCACTCACTCGATGGCAAAGCCAATGGCACGAACATGATCTACGAAGCGTTGTGCAAACATCTTAGTGTAGAGCCGATTTGGAACCCTGCACAATCGCTTCCTCCATCGATCGTGCCCTCGATCAGGATTGATACTCACGAGACATCCGATGAAGAAGCAGCAGGAGAAATTGTCGGAAGAATTTATGACCTGAAAGCGGATTATCGGCGCATGAAAGAACTGCTGGCTGTGCCTCTCGAAAAAAGACCAACCCTCTTTGACGGCCTTCGCAAGGACTACCCTGTCCGTCGAGAATTCGACAGAACCAGTGTGGGTATTCCCAAGAACAGGAGCAGCTTGAGCCAGATACTTGATGGACTGGGATTCGGTAAGATCAGCTAAGAAACGTTACAGAGGTCGGCAGTTACCCTTTCCCCCCAGGAAAACCGCTCAATCAGTACTCGAACCCCAAGGCATACAGGGTTGAGCTGCCTAATTAACAACCTGTTGTAGGACCTTTTGTTGAGGTGGTCTTAATGCCCTGGTCCCCGGTCACACCTACTCCAAA
>JAYWMS010000383.1:0-6074 GCA_035873215.1 Nitrospirota bacterium
CATAAAGGGATCTCCAATAGCAAAAATGAAAATAACCTGGCAGGGTCAAGGGGTCTAGGATATGCGTCGAGAAAACCGTTACCGAAGAATAATCCTAATGACCCCCACCAGCAACACATAACCTGTCATGGCCATGGCAAAGGACATGGCAAACCCAAACCGGGGAACGCCATACATCATGGTAAAGACATAGGCAAACCACGGCGGTGAGAGCCAGATCAAATTTTTTGCGAATGAAACGGTTGGTCCGGGTCCTGCATTGAGGAAAATGAGAATGAAGGTCATCCCGCTAATGACCGGCAACGTACTGGCCAGGGCTGCCAAAAATCCCTTGCCATGTGAGCCGAGATAGGTGGAGATGGAAACCAATGCGCCCCCAAGAACAAAATAGAGAACATATTTCGTCAACTCATTCATCGAAAAATTGCCTCAATTGCATTCAGCACTATGACCTTTTCCCTAGGAGCCTGTCCGAGATTAGATTGATCTACTGCGGTTGCCACGGATTTGGCCAGATTTCCCGATCCTTTTCGTTAAATAGTCCCCACTATTCGCCTCAAACGATCGAAAAATCTGTCTCAAACCGACCCAACCTCGCGACGATCACTAATCTCGGACAGGCTCCTGGCAGGAATTACAGTAACGCTGTCTTAATACAGCAATACAGTATCACGACTTCAACGGCATGCGCCACGATCACCACAAGGAGATTTTTCATGCGGATGAATATCCATCCCCAAACAAGACCGTCCCAGAGCGCGATCCAGTGCAAACGTTGAAACGTCGTCACCATGAACGGATCAAAAGCAAATACCAGACCGGAACTCACGATAGCAAGGAATGATCCAGCATTCAGGCCATCACGTGAGACATCACGAAACCACTGGCAATACAACGTCTCCAATCGTCCCAGAAGAAACCCGCGAAAATTAAGCTCCACACCAATGGCGATGACAAGGATTCCCCACGGGACCATAACCCAGGTTGTCATCCCAGCATGAGGAGTCTCTTTCAGAAACAAGATGTCCCAACCGAAACTCGGCACGATCCAAAGAATAACAAAGGTATTAATCCCTCCCAGCAACAGCCCAGTGAGCACTCCCCATTTGATTCCAGCAACCATACCATTACGTTTCAACCCGAGTCGGTCGGATGCACCCGAGTTGAACCTGAACCAGAACCCAAGGGCAAGATATGCAAATAATTGAGGAAGAAATTGAATGAGACGTTTTTCTTGGAGGGCTGAAGGAAGAAAGTAAAATAACCCTGTCAAAAAAATGGGGAACAACGCCAGCCAAGGAGCTTGCTCCTCAACGTTGTTTTTTTCTGACTGCGTGTTAACGGAAATATTGCTCAGGACCCTTAACCTTAGCCGGTCGATGAAAAACTCTGGTCATGGAGCTGTTGAATATCACTCTCACATGCCCCATACATGCCGGAAACGAACTCGATATCAGCAGCCGGCGGGAATGGTCAAAAAGTCCGTCCAGCAAGGCCGCAGCCAGTTTGACGCGCGGAACGTATTCCCAGTACATGAGCGCGAACGCCGCGAAGAGCGGCAAGTCTGTGAGCCCGAAGGTCCGGCAACCTGGCGAGAACGCCGTTGGCGGATTTTTTCAACATTCCCATCATTGATAACGAAGCGCTTCGGCTGGATCAAGCTTGGACGCTTTCACTGCCGGGTACAACCCAAAGAACACCCCCACGAATACCGCAAAAGAAAATGCAATGAGAATGGCGGATGGTTGAACCACAGCTCCCCAATCCCCACCACCTGGCATTGACCGCGCCACGAATCCCCCAAACCCATAGGCCGCGCCTATCCCACTAATGATCCCGAGACACCCACCAATCACACTGATGGTCACGGACTCAACAAGAAATTGGAGCAGAATATCGCGACGGCGAGCCCCGATGGCCTTGCGCAAGCCAATTTCCCTCGTGCGTTCCGTCACTGTCACCAGCATTATATTCATAATGCCAATTCCTCCAACCAGCAGAGCCACAACCGCCACACCACCTAGCACAATGCGAAACGTCCAAATAGTACGATCTATAGCATTCAGAAAGTCGCCCTGATTGCGCACTCGCACATCATCGACGCCATCATGTCGTTGCACCAAAAGTGAATGTAGTTGCTGGGTCACGCGTTCCATTTGCTCACGATCTGGAACATGGACAATCATCCGCCGCAACTTATCTTTACCTTGAAACCGGCGGATGGCTGTCGTCGCGGAGATAAATACCATCTCGTCATAATTCGTGCCATAAACCGTCCCTTTGGGTTTCATCACCCCAACAACCGTAAATCGCTGATCGCCAATTTTCACTTCACGATCGAGGGGGGATTCACTCCCAAACAATCGTTCCGCCACTTCCTTGCCTAACACGACAACTCGCTTCCATTCTGTCAAATCCGATTGAATAAGAAACCGCCCATAATCCACTCGAAAATTTCTCACCTCCTGATATTCAGGCCACGTCCCGGTCACTTCACCGCTGAATTCTCGATCGCCAGTTTTAAGTTGTTGATTTAGCTCAATGATCGGAATCGCAACCAAGCCAGGAAATTGTTGTCGAACTGCAAGCGCGTCTCCGTATCGTAAACCCGTTGATCGCCCAGCAAACTTGCGTTGTTCTTCGACAGTTAACGTCTTTTTCCAAACGAACAATAGATTGGTTCCCAGTCGCTCGATCGATTGCACCAGCCATATCTGTCCACCTTCGACAATGGCAATCATCGCAATAACCGCAGCAACCCCAATAATAACCCCAAGCATCGTCAAGCCCGTTCGCAGGATGTTCGACCTTAGGTTCTTCAAGGCATCGATCACGATGGATTGCACAATCATGGTTGCTCCGCTTTATCAATTCTTGGAGATGACATGTCTTGTGTCTTGTCGCTCACGACCTGGCCGTCACTCAAGGTAATCCGTCGACCGGCAGCTTGAGCCACCCCCTGATCATGCGTGATTAAAATAATGGTCTGTCCCTCCTGATGCAATTGGTCGAACATCGCCAAGACCTCTTGCCCCGTCCGGCTATCTAAATTACCAGTCGGCTCATCAGCCAACAGAATCGCCGGATCATTCACCAACGCACGAGCTATAGCCACACGCTGCTGCTGTCCACCGGATAATTGCGTGGGAAAGTGCAGCATCCGATCATCTAGTCCAACACGTTTCAACAGATCGGCTGCGCGCGTTCGTTGTTCAGCCGACGACAGGCCAGCATACTGCAAAGGCAACTGAACATTCTCGAAGGCCGTTTTCCGAGGAAGGAGATGAAAGGTTTGAAAAACAAATCCGATTTTTTGATTGCGGATCGTCGTTAATTCTTCCTCCCTGAGCAATTCGACATTCTGGCCATCCAACCAATACTCCCCTGCAGTCGGCCGCCCCAAACAACCCAAAATATCCAACAAGGTGGTCTTGCCACTGCCCGATTGTCCAACGATCGCCACAAACTCCCCTTTATCAACCAAGATTTCAATCTTCGACAACGCATGAATGCTCACCTCACCAGCATGGTAGACCTTTGAAATATCATGCAACCTGATGATTGGCTTCCTGTTTGACCCAACCCCAGCATTCGATGCGGAAGCCCCAATATTCGATTGAGAAGGATAAGGATTCAAGAATGGCATAAGAATCCTAAAAGTTTAACGAGGCCGAGTATTTTTGAACGAAGGCACAACCAACCGATCACCTGCCTCTAACCCTTGCGTGATCACCGCTTGAGTCGGCGTTCTGAACGCCACGCGGACTTTTCGGCGCACTTGGTCATCGCCTTCTTGCACATAGACCACATCATCCCCTTGTTCCGATCGTAAGGTTTCAAGGGGAACAGCGATCACATCAGCCAAATCTTCGGTCAAAATATCTACATTCGCCGTCATCATCGGCCGCAAATTCAGATCCTTATTATCAATCTCAATCGTCACCTCATACGTCACAATACTCTCTTCTTTTTCTCCCTGGGGAGCAATTGCCATTACCTTACCATCGAACTCCACACCAGGAATCGCATCCAGGCGAACCATCACGGATTGTCCTGTCCGCACCCGATGGATATTCACCTCATTGATTTTCGCTTGAGCCACCATCTTACGGAGATCAGCCAATTTCATCAGCACAGTGCCCCCACCTACCGTGGCCGTGCCAGAGGTTATAATTTCTCCTGACTGCACACTGATATCAATAATCGTTCCATCTGAAGGTGACGACACACGAAACTCTTCGAGCCCTGTTTGGGTCGGGTCTTGTGAAATATACCGCTGAAACAACTCTTGATTTCCACCCAATGCCAGTCTCAATTCCTTTTCCGCCAATTCCCGACGGACCATAGCTTGTTGGGCTTCCTGATCGGCAGATTCCAATTCATTGCGAGCGACAAATCCTTTGGCATGGAGGCCTTCCATCCGCACCAAATTACGGCGTGCTTGAGCCACATTAAAACCTTCTTGCTCTAGTTTGGCACGCAGTTGGGCAACCTGTCGCGCTTGACTTGGTTCTTGACGAACCACCACCAGCGGTTGATCCCGAGCAACCTGTTCCCCTTCACGAACAAAAATCTCCAATACCTCGCCCGAAAATTGCGACTTGATATCCAAGGTCCGAATCGGCACCAAGGTCCCGGTCTCCGACACGCGGGTTTTAAGCGTGCTCCGCTCTACGACAATGACCCTAGGTTCTTCTTGTTTCTGGTTTTGCTGAGCCGCAGGCATGGGGAAAAACCAATACCCCCCAGCCCCAATGACACCAATCACCAAAATAAAAAAAATCCATCCACGCTTCATAATGTTTGAATTCTATCAGAAAATTATGAATTTAGGTGTTGTACTTTAGGAGAGGCATAGGTCCTGGAGGGCAACTAGTCTTTCAATTTTTACGTTTATCGCTTGACTCTTGAAGGCCATGCACCCTCACTAATCGAAGGCGGAGGGAACTTTGGAAACAACCACATATTTACTGCAGCGAGATGTGATAATGCTGAAGAGTGTTGGCGGTCATGCGGTTGAGATTGGCGAGGGCTTGATTGTAATCCACGATGGCTCGCAACTCCTTCACACGAGCTTGGGCGACATCTCGTTGGAATTCCAAAACTTGACGTGTCGTACTGAGCCCAAGATACAATCGCTCTTGTTCGGCTTGGAGTTGCCGGTCCGCCAGTTGTCTGGCTATCCGGGTGGTCTCCATCCGTTTCACATTAGTTTGCACTCGCCGCACGGCCTCCTTCGTGCTCACAATGACCTGCCGCCGGACATTCTGCAAACTGGTTTGGGCTTGTGTGGCCTCAAGCTGGCGACGACGGTATTGGCTTTGTGCAGACCGATTTCCTAAAGGGTAACTCAAGACGAGGCCCGCTCCCGCATTATAAAAATCACCGCTTTTGGCACGTTCCAAGGTACCTCCAAGATCACGGCCCAACCCACCTAACCCAACGGTTCCTTGAAACTCCAATCGTGGCAACAATTGATTTTTGGCAAATTGGGTATTCAGTTGTTTGGATTCGGTGTCTTTTTGGCTCTGAAGAATCTCTGGACGTTGCCGCAAAGCCAAGTCCACGGCCTCGTCCATCGTAATTGTATCGAAACGCCGCTTAGGAGGGTCGGTGGGAACAATTGTCATGGTTTGTCGCAACATCATTTCGGAGGGGCTCAAGAGTTGCCGAAGCAGATCCTCCTGATCACGCACGACCTTCTGCGCCACGATGACTTCTTCCACCTGATTAGCCACGCCGGTTTTGGCTTGTAACACTTCTACTTCGGCCATGACCCCTGCCTCCACTTTCGCACGATTGCTAGCCAGTAATTCCTGTGCGGCTTTGAGGGCCGCTCGAAACACTTGCTCATTTTGTCGAGCAAAGACCAGTTCCCAATAGTCCTGTTCAACTTGCATCACCACATCCAATACCTGGCTTACAAAGGTATACTGTTCCACCTGCACAGCATTGCGGGCAATATGAATCGCCGTGAGGTTCACGTCAGTCCCAAAGTCACGAAGCAAGGGCTGCGTGAGATTGAGCAACAGATTCGACGTATAGCTGGGGTTGAATAAAAACGAGGTTTCGCC
>JAYWMS010000426.1:0-3318 GCA_035873215.1 Nitrospirota bacterium
CTTATCACTCGATGATCTAATTCGGGAATCGCTTAAGTTATTGGCGGGTCGATAACGGGAATGTTGAAAAAAGCATGTCCTGAGCAATGTCGAAGGGGCCGCCAGCGGCGTTCTCGCCCGTTTGCCGCCTTCGGGCTCACAGACTTGCCGCTCTTCGCGGCGTTCGCGCTCACGTACTGAGAGTACGCTCCGCACGTCAGACTGGCTGCGGCCTTGCCCGTGGAAAAGGGCGTCTTGGCGCACTTGGGTTTGGGCGGGTGACAAAGCGGACTTTTTTGACCATTCCCGTCAGTTGCTGATATCGATGTCGTCTAGGGCATGTATGAGCCAGGTGAGAGAGAAATTCAACAGGTCCATAACGGAAAGAGAAAGAGGAAAATGAATGACAGGTTATAACGTTTCTCGGATTTTTGCACCGCGATAGGCATTTTCTACCACTCGATAAAAGAAGCGGAGCACGTCCACCAGGTCAAACCAAAAACCACAATTGAGACATCGCGCATATAAGCGACGAGTGACGGTTGTATAATGCCGCTCGACCATCATGAACCCATTGCACTTGAGACATTCCATACCACACTCTTTTCGGTTGCATTCCCACCATATCTTGAACGAACCGTCTTTCCTGCTACTTAACGTTCATTCCGCCGCTTACCCTGAGACTGTCCGGCAATAATCCCCAAGGCCTCTGTTTCAACTTTGGTTTAACGCAGCCTGTTAAGAATCACTGCGATACAACCGGCCAAAATCCCCCCACCCAAAATCGTGGTTCCCATCGATAGAAACGCTTCGAAGGGAGTCGAGTCTAGGGATCCGTACAACAGATCACGAACACCACCTTGAACCATCAACACAGAAAGGGTCATCAATGACCCCATTCCAAACCACCAGACGAAGGTGCGCATTCCTGAGCTCCACGACTAGAATGATTGGTGGTGGTTGCCAAGAGCTTCAAAACCACTGTAGTCAGCAGGTTTTTCAGGTGTCAAGCGAGCTGCTCTCCCCAGCCAGAACTTAGGCTTAACCTTTCGGGTTTGCACTGAGTGAAATGACACTATGCCGTTCGCGTGTCTTTAATCCATGGTGCAGAAAGACTGAGACACTATGTTCCGCATTATTCACGATGGCCAACCCCGGTTGTTCATTGCGGTCAACAGCGACAAGTAAAGAGGTCATAGCAAATGGTCCACGCGGGGTGGCATAGTCGCGCGGGGGATATTGAAAGGTCCCATCTCCTTTACCAAATAATACGGACATACTTCCCGACTGAATATTGACCACAGCAATATCCAGGAGCTTGTCTCCGTCAAAATCCTGCGCGATGGCGTGATTGGGACCAGCATCCCCTCCTGAATCAATACCATCTTGAAACGTCCCATCTCCATTCCCCAGAAATATGGTTATCGTATTCATTTGCCCATTCACCACTAAAAGATCCAATAGACTATCATTGTTAAAATCGGCAAACGAGACGGACAACGGTCGCTTTCCTGTCCGGTAATCAGTCGGCGACAAGAATGTGCCGTCTCCCTGCCCGAGCCAAATGGACACCGCACTGCTCATCGGCCCTCCATTACTCACCGCAAGATCTACAAACCCATCTCGGTTCAGATCTGCTGCTGCAACGGAAGTCGGGGTATCACCATAAACATATAAAGGGCCCACTCGAAACTTGCCGGCACCTTGGCCAAAAAGCAGCTGGAGTTTGTCGTTGCGAAGCGCGACGGCCAGGTCCATCTGTTGATCATTATTGAAATCGCCGTTTGCGAACGACACCGGAGTTCCTTTCACCAGATACTCGGCGAGCTTATTAAAAGTCCCATCACCCTGTCCGACAAAAATGGCCACCTGATTACTGCCGGAACAGGCAATGGCAAGATCGTCATGAGTGTCGTGATTGAAATCGAATATGGTGAGATTCCTTGGTTGTTTACACACCCGTATGGATACGGGTGTCTGAAAGCTTCCATCTCCATTTCCGAGCAGGACCGAAAGACTATTGGCGGAAATATTGCTGGTCACTAAGTCGGTAAAACCATCGTGATTGAAATCAGCTGATCGAATCGCGGTTGGATTCTTTCCCACTTTGTAAGTTGCAAACAGGTAGAGCAGGTCAGGTGGCACATAGGGCTCTTTCTGCGAACACCCGATAAAAAGGAGTACAGTGGCAACAATCGTGAGGGTTCGAAACATTATTCAAGCCATCAACGTTAGTAAGGATCAAAATCTCTCTTATCCCCAAAGAATGAGAGATTCAATCGACTCGAGCAGGTTTATTGGCAGGAGAAATGACACAGTATACGAGTTTTTATGTGTGTGATACAACGGAAGATCTCCCTGGTAATGAGGGTTTCCTCGCAAAAGTTGCTGAAAAGAGTTTGATTTTGCCGCCACCTCATCAAAGCCCCCTTCGATAAGCCAACTAGTCAGCCCCAGGTCACTAATCACGTGACTGGAAGGTCCTAAACCAAATGTGGTATAGAATACGTTCTTTTATTTGGAGGAGGGGCTTATGACCGCAACGGCTGGAAAAAAGTTTAAAATCGAACTCACCATGTACGGCGTGTTCGAACTCGTTAAATGGTGCATTACAAAGAATGGTGGAAGAGTTCCTGGAGTCGATACGGAAGGATTCAAGGCCATGCAGGGAGCGCTTAAGGAAAAGCCAACCTCAGGTGATTATTTTACTTACGACCAATTTTGGAAGCAGAAACGGGAATTTGAATTTACGAAAGACGAAGTCACGGTGATTGATCGGTGTTTATACGATATTCCCAATTTTGAGGCGAAGCAAAATCCTCAAATCCGGTACAAATTCTGGCCAGCACAAGCTGAAGATTAACGCTAAAATCGTCTTCTGTTGTGGCAAGTTTGTTCACAGCATCCACAGGATGGTTGTGTCGGCATCTGTTGGTGAGTGGGACTGTTGAATTAAAAAAAGATCCCCGCAGCAAGCTGACGGGATTTTCAGAGGAAGATTAATTCTCCTATCCCTAAAAAGTGCTAATCCCCCTTCCCAATTCTATATCCCATCACAATCAGTGGGCCTGTTCAAAAAGGCCGCTTTTTCACCCGCCCAAGGGCGCCAAGACGCCCTTTTCCACTGGCAAGGCCGCAGGAGCTTTGGCGCCCGGAGCGTACACGACGGAGTACGTCAGGGCGAACGGCGCGAAGAGCGCCAAGTCTGTGAGCGCGAAGCTCGACATAGACCCGAGAACCCGGCTAGCGGAGTTTTTCAACAGGCCCCGAGTTTACCACCAATGCCATTCGCCAGTTGCCAGAACATGTAGCCCCAGCACCAGGTTTGTGATGGCATGC
>JAYWMS010000456.1:0-2379 GCA_035873215.1 Nitrospirota bacterium
TGTGAACCTGAAAATTCAGGTTCATATGTTGCCCTGCGCTGGTCGCCAAACCCGGCGGCGGCGGAACTCGCTTCGCTCAAACGGTCCTCACCGAATTCCCGGATTTGGCTGTGCTGCTCGGCCACGAAGGAGGCGGGAGAATGGGATACTTAAAAGAAAGATGGATTCCCGCTTACTACTGCGGGAATGACGGGGTATATGCAGAAAACACATTCTGATCAGAGCACTGGGTGGGTTTTTGTTTTTCCGGCGTTGGCTTTTGTGGGGGTATTTGCGCTGTACCCGGCGGTTGAGTCGTTTGTGCTGAGTTTGCATCGCATTTATCTTTGCTTGCCGAGTCTCGGGCAACCCTATGTCGGTTTTGAAAATTATGCCCAACTCGCTCAAGACCCGGTGGCACGGCAGGCGTATCTCGTCACATTTGGGTTTGTATTTCTTTCAACCTTCTTTGAATTGCTCTTGGGTTTGGGTATTGCGCTGGTCATTCATGAACAATTCAAGGGCCGTGGTTGGGTGCGTGCTGCGGTACTCATTCCCTGGGCCATTCCGACGGTGGTGGCTTCGCAAATGTGGCGCTTTATTTTTAATGATCAATACGGGCTGGCCAATCTGTTGTTGTTCGGTGATCAGGTAGCCGACTACATTCCATGGCTGGCTCATCCTGGTTTTGCCTTTAGCGCGATCGTCCTGGCTGATGTGTGGAAGACTTCCTCGTTTGCAGCGCTTCTCCTTCTTGCGGGACTGCAAATTATTCCTGAGGACACTTATGACGCCGCGCGGATTGATGGCGCGAATGCCTGGCAACGGTTCTGGCACATTACATTACCTCTGTTAAAACCAGCGTTGCTTACCGCCCTCCTCTTTCGCACCATTGATGCCTTTCGGGTGTTTGACTTGGTCTTTGTCATGACGCAGGGCGGACCAGGTGACGCCACGCAAGTTATTCAATTCTATGGCTATAAAACCCTCTTTACCGAAGGACGCGTGGGATACGGCACGACCATTTCGATTACGGTCTTTCTAACCATCTTTATTCTATCATTGTTTTATGTGAAGACGGTTGGATCTAAATTACTGCAACGGGAAGCATGAATAAATCTTTTTCAGCACGGCTGTTGTTAGTTCTCAGCATCACCCTCGCGGTGATTGGAAGCCTGGTCCCCTTTCTCTGGTTTGTCCTGACGTCGTTTAAATCTCAGATTCAGGTTGAAGCCATTCCGCCTACGTGGTGGCCCGATGGGAGTATCGGTTTTTATCTCTCGGCTTTAGTGGATCATCAGTTGGTGGACTACATGATCAATAGCGTGATCGTTGCCGGATCAACCACGCTTCTTTCCCTGATCATCGCAATCCCTGCCGCCTATGCCTTGGCCCGTATTCGGATGGCAGGCAAGACTTGGATTCTTGGTGGATTGTTGAGTCTTTCCATGTTTCCCCAAATCGTGATTGCCGGACCAGTTTGGCAAATTCTTGAACGAGTGGGTGGACTCAACACGCACTGGGGGCTTGTGCTGCCCTATATTACCCTGACGCTTCCGCTGGCTATTTGGATTCTTGCGACGTTCTTTAAGGAACTGCCCCTTGAACTCGAGGAAGCCGCACGCGTTGATGGATGCACGACTTGGCAGGCGTTGCACAAAGTGATGATGCCATTGGCTGCTCCCGGGATTTTTACAGCGGCCATCCTCACCTTCATTTATGCCTGGAACGAATTCTTCTTTGCTTTGCTCATTCTGACCGATCCCGCTCAGCAAACGCTGCCTGTCGGGATTGCACTGTTTCAAGGCGAATTCACCATGCCCTGGGGCGAGATCGCCGCGGCTTCCGTGTTGGCCACGATTCCATTGATTGTATTAGTGTTGGCGTTTCAACGTGGCATTATCAGTGGTCTCTCGGCGGGAGCAATAAAGGGTTAATGGAACTGTTGAAAAAGCATGTCCTGAGCAAAGTCGAAGGGACCGTCAACGGCATTCTCGGACATTTTGTTGTATTCACGATATCAACGTACGCTCCGCGCCCCAAAATTTCTGCGGCCTTTCCTTCGACGGGCTCAGGACAGGACTGAACGGATCTTTTTGAACAGCACCAGACTTCTTGATATTTTTGGTATTACCTGGTTATCACAAACTGTGAAAATCGTTTGAACGAATCACTGGAACTCTAACCCATGGCTGGCTTTTCTCTTCAAAACATATCCAAGTCATTCGGCAGCACGAGTGTGTTGGAGGATATTTCGCTCAAGGCGACTGATGGGGAGTTTGTGGTATTGCTGGGTCCGTCTGGTTGCGGCAAATCGACCTTGCTTCGAGTTATTGCCGGGTTGGAGGCACAATCCAGTGGCTCGGTCACCATCGGCGGTCAGGTTGTTGATTCCCTGCC
>JAYWMS010000473.1:0-1768 GCA_035873215.1 Nitrospirota bacterium
CACAATTTTTCCACGTGCACATGTCAGAAGACCCACTTTTTGAAGCAGACTTTCCCCAGCGACAACGGGTCCGCTATGCTTGGTTCATGCGAGAGACGATCACCTTGAAAACCACAAAACGCGAGGAACTGATCGATATTACCGAAACCGTCCGTGCGATCCTTAAGGGAAGCCCCGTGCGGAACGGCCTCATGCAGGTGTATGCTCAGGGCGCGACGGCCGCGGTAATGATTCAGGAAAATTGGGATGACAGCGTCCAACTTGATGTCGTGAGCCTGCTCCGCAAACTTATCCCTCCCGGTGTATGGCTACATGATGCTCAGGATGGCAATGGCGATGCGCACCTGAAAGCGGGGCTTGTGGGTCCATCAGAAACTATTCCGGTGATTGATGGCGAGTTGGGGTTGTCCCGTTGGCAAAACATTTTTTTCTGCGAATTCGATGGACCTCGTACGGAGCGGCGCATAGTCTGCACCCTGATTCAAGATTCTGATGATGAACGCTAATTTTCAAGTATTTTATAAAGACCAGTAAGGGAGGAATGATGGCGAACAAAGGCTTCATATTAGATCTAGGCAAACTGATGATTGGAATTGCCTGGATCGATGGCAAGCTCCAACAGGATGAGATCAATGCCCTCAAGGAACTCCTCTTTCTTCTACCAGATATATCGGGAGAAGAATGGATGCAGCTAGAAATTTACATGACCCACGCCGTCACAGATGCCGAACGACAAGATCTCCTCGACCGAGTGCTATCCGGGATTGGATCATCCAAGGATAAAGAACTCGTTCTGGATACCTTACAAAACCTCGTGACGGGCGACGGGCTCGAGAAAGAAAGTGAATCCGCTTTTCTGGATAGTATTCGACAAGATATTGAAGGGCGCAGCACGGGCCTCTTCGCTCATCTCACCGGCCCCCTTCGGCAAACCCTGAAAAGTCGAGCGAGTCATTATCAGGGGAAAACTTCACGCGAAGATCGGATCGAAGACTTCATTAAGAATACGATCTATTTTCAGTTGACGTCTGAGATGGAGAACCAAGGACGCAGGCTTTCATTCCCAGAACCAGAGGCAAGGAAAATCTGTTTAGCGGCAGGACTGATGGCCCACGTGGCATGGGTGGACAATGAAGTATGTCATCGAGAACGAGAGGCCATGAGTGGGGGGCTTCAACAACTCTGGAATCTGCCGAAAGAAGAAGCCGATCTGATAACGGAAATGAGCCATACCCGAATCATGCACGGGTTAGATCTCAGTCGATTGACCGTGGGCTTTTGCGAGTACACAACCGTCGACGAGCGCAAAGCATTTCTCCGATGCCTGTTTGCGATCGCCAACGCGGCAGATCAAACCTCCAATGCCGAGATAGAAGAAATTCGGCGCATCGCCAAATCCCTCAAACTTCCACATCAAGAATTCATCAATGCCAAACTCACGATTCCGCGAAAAGACCGGGGTGGGTTATAAAAGCGGAAGATACCATCTTTACTCACCTTCAATTCCCTATATGGGCCTGTTGAATATTTCTCTCGCATGACCCAGAAATGCCCTAGGCGGAATCAATATCGGCAGCCGACGGGAATGGTCAAAAAAGCATGCCCTGAGTCTTGCCGAAGGGTTCGTCCAGCAAGGCCGCAGCCCTTTTGACGCGCGGAGCGTACTCATAGTACGTGAGCACGGCAAAAGGGCGAGAACGCCGCTGGCGGATTTTTTCAACCTTCCCCTTTATTAAAATTTCACTTTGGGCGTGGCCTTGGCAACCTC
>JAYWMS010000507.1:0-9775 GCA_035873215.1 Nitrospirota bacterium
TCGTGTACGACCGGTTGCTTCGAGAGGGTGTCATTGTTCGTCACATACGAGGATCCATGATTCGGGTGACGATTGGTCAACCGGCGGACAATGCCAAATTTCTCCGTGCTTTGAGCAAAGTCATTACAGATATTCCTGTCATTGGATGAGAGGTCACTGCCCATGATCATTGTATTTAAACCAACAGCGACAGAAGACAACATTGAACACGTGTCTGACCGGTTGCGCGAATTGGGGCTAAAAACGCAGCTCTCGACAGGAGAGGAACGGACGATCATTGGTGTTATCGGCGATGAACGTATTCTAGAACATCAGCCCCTTAGCGTGTTTCCCGGGGTCGAAAGTGTGACGCCGATTCTGGCACCGTGGAAACTCGTCAGTCGGGAATTTCAACCACACGATACCGTGGTTCACGTGGATGGTGTGGCGATTGGAGGGAAACGGATAGCCGTCATTGCCGGACCCTGTGCGGTCGAAAAGCTTGAAGTCACCGTTGGTATTGCCCATGACGTGAAAGCGGCAGGAGCCACGCTGCTTCGAGGGGGAGCCTACAAACCTCGCACGTCACCCTATTCTTTTCAGGGGCTGGGCCGAGAAGGATTGGATTTCCTCGCTGAAGCCAAAAAACAAACTGGCCTTCCTGTGGTGAGTGAAATTCTTGATCCCCGTGATACCGACATATTTTTGGAAAAGGCGGACGTTATTCAAATTGGCGCACGAAACATGCAGAACTTTGAGTTGCTCAAGGAAGTCGGCGCGTATGATAAACCCGTATTGTTAAAACGAGGATTGTCCGCCACCATCAAAGAATTTTTGTTGTCGGCGGAGTACATCATTTCCCGAGGGAATAAAAATGTCATGTTATGCGAGCGTGGCATTCGCACGTTTGAGACTCACTATCGTAACACGCTGGATCTATCGGCCATCCCTGCGTTGAAGGAATTATCACATTTGCCGGTCATCGTCGATCCGAGTCATGCGACGGGAAAATGGAATCTCGTGGCGCCTTTGGCGAAGGCGGCTATTGCCGCAGGGGCTGATGGATTACTCATCGAAGTCCATTCCAATCCTGAATGTGCTCTGTGTGATGGAGAAGAATCCCTCAAACCCCATCGCTTCAAAAACTTGATGACTGAACTGGAAAAGATTGCCATTGCCGTGGATCGGGAACTCTAGTAGGGAATGTTGAAAAAAGCCGCCAGCGGCGTTCTCACCCTTTTGCCTGACCTTCGGGCTCACAGACTTGCCGCTCTTCGCGGCGTTCGCGCTCACGTACACAGTGTACGCTCCGCGCGTCAAAAGGGCTGCGGCCTTGCTGGACGAACTTTTTTGAACATTCCCCCTCCAACTGATGAGGCCCGTCTTATCATGGGCGTTTATTGGCCAATGGAGTGAGATATTCAACAGTCCCTAGTAGGGTATTGAAAAAGTCCGCCAGCGGCCGTCTCGGACCTTTGTCTGGCTCACGTACTGCTTGTACGCTCCGCCCGCCAAAGCTTCTGCGGCCTTGCCTGTGGAAAGGAGCGTCTAGGCTCCACTGGGTTTGGGTGGGTGACGTAGCAGGACTTTTTGAACACTCTATTTATATTGTTGGCTAAATGATAGTCCGGGGCCATTTAAAAAGTTTTAGTATTGGAGTCGCCACCTAGCACACCGTCCTCTTGTTGAAACCGCAAAAGTTCTATAACCCTTTTCGCTCAATTTACGACTTATGAGCCTTCATTTTAGACAGGTCACGATTGTTGGGGTCGGTCTGATCGGTGGCTCGCTCGGGATGATTCTCAAGCAGCAAGAGATTGCGGATCGGGTTGTCGGGGTGGGCCGGAGTCTGGAAAACCTAGAATTAGCGGTGAAGCTCGGAGCTATCGATGCCTTTTATCGAGATCCCAAGGAAGCGATGAAGGGTGCGGACCTCGTGATCTTGGCGACACCGGTAGAACATTATGCTTCACATCTCCAGGAATGGGGACATCTGTTGGAGCCCGGGACGATCGTGAGTGATGTGGGAAGCGTCAAAGGAAAATTGGTTGGCGTTGTCGAAGGGCTCGTTCCAGAGCAGGTTCAATTTGTTGGGGCGCATCCGATTGCTGGAAAAGAAAAATCCGGTGTCGGTGCCAGTTGCACGGATCTCTTCAAGGGAGCTGTCTGTATCGTGACACCCACTTCTCACACCGATGCGCAAGCGCTTTCTTGTATACAAAGATTGTGGGAAGCTGCGGGCTCAGTCATGGTTGGCCTTGATCCCTTTCTTCATGATCGGATTTTGGGCGCCGTGAGTCATTTGCCGCATGTGGTGGCCTTTGCGTTGATGAATGCGTTACTTGAATTGCAAGAGGACGCTGGTGGCGCCACCGACTTGTTCGCCTTTTCGGGAGGGGGACTTCGTGATACGACAAGAATTGCCGCAAGTTCCCCAGAAATGTGGCGGGATATTTTTCTGTGGAATCGAGAGAACCTCTTGCGAATGATTGAGGTTTTGGAGGGGCAGTTGCACCGTTTTCAAAAACTTCTGGAAGATCAAGACGGGCCTGGACTGGAACATGTGATTGCGCAAGCCCGTGACGCACGTCGTCAGTTACCGTGAACTCCTTAACTATCACCCCCAAGGGTCCGCTTCGTGGAACCATTCGTGTTCCTGGCGATAAATCCATCACTCACCGGGCGTTCATCTTGAGTGCTTTGGCAGAGGGAACCTCCGTCATTTCTGGATACTGTCAGGGAGAGGACTGCCTGAATACGCTGAAGGCTCTTCAGGATTTGAGCATTTCCATCGTGCCGGACGGGCCGAACCGCGTAAAAGTTGAAGGTAAGGGATTAGGGGGACTTCGTGAGCCAGATCAACCCTTAGATTGCGGCAATTCCGGAACCGGACTTCGTTTACTCGCAGGTGTGTTGGCAGGACAATCGTTCTTTTCTATTCTGACGGGAGATGATTCGCTACGAAGTCGACCGATGGGCCGAATTGCCAATCCTCTTCGTCTTATGGGGGCGCAGATCCAGGGGAGGAAAGAGGGTGGACTGGCTCCATTGGCGATTACCGGGACACGATTGCATGGCATTCACTACCGTTCTCCTGTTTCAAGCGCTCAAATCAAATCGGCGGTGTTGTTGGCCGGATTGGTCGCTGAAGGAGAAACGATTCTTGAGGAGCCTCTTCTGTCTCGAGATCACACCGAACGGATGTTTCGATATTTTGGGGTGCCCTTTGATGTGGAAGGCTTAAGCATACGCTTGAAGGGTCGGCAATCCTTCAAAGGAAAAGATCTCCAGGTTCCTGGAGATCTTTCTGCGGCCGCCTTTTTTATTGTAGGAGCTTCGATCGTTCCTGGTTCTTTCATCACCATTGAGCACGTTGGGCTGAACCCTGCCAGGACAGGAATTTTGGAGATTCTTCAGGAAATGGGCGCGAACATTGAGATTCGCAATGCTCGCGAAGAGGGCGGAGAGCCTGTAGGGGATTTGGTGATCAGAAGTGCCCAACTTTGTGGCATTTCTATAGGTTCGTCGCAAGTACCTAAAACAATTGATGAATTACCAATTTTCTGTATTGCCGCGTCAGTGGCTAAAGGCGAGACCCAGGTGAGCGGAGCCGAAGAACTTCGTGTCAAAGAAACTGACCGAATTCATGCCATGGCGACCGAGTTAAAAAAGCTCAACGTCTCGATAGAGGAAACTCCTGATGGATTTGTCCTCCCAGGAGAGGCAAAGATCAAAGGGGGATCATGTACAAGCTATGGTGATCATCGAGTGGCAATGGCAGTGGCCATTGCCGCGCTGCTTGGGGATGGTCCGACGATCATCGAGAATACGGATTGCATCGATACTTCCTTCCCTGGTTTTCACGACAAACTATTGGAATTATTGACAAATTCCAATTGAATCCTATATTAATTAGCATTTCAAGCTAAAATTATGACTGCTGCTTCATCTCCTCGACTGGTCATTGCCATCGACGGACCTGCGGGAGCCGGGAAAAGTACTACGGCCAAGCGGCTAGCATCACGGTTAGGGTATACCTATTTGGATACCGGTGCCTTATATCGAGCCGTTGCTTGGAAGGTCATGCAATCAGGAATCGATTGCGCGGATCAGGAGGCAATCAAGCGATTATTGGATATGACTGAAGTCAAGGTCAACGTAGGAATCGAGTCGAATACGACGGTCAGTCTTGATTCGCAAGAGTTAGGATCACAACTGCGTTCTCCAGAAGTCACCCGTCTGGCCTCTGCGGTAGCGGCTCTTCCGGTAGTGCGTGAATGGCTGTTGCCTGTTCAGCAACGCCTTGGAGAACAGGGCGGGATTGTTGCGGAAGGACGGGATATGGGGACTCGTGTGTTTCCGCATGCCGACGTGAAGTTCTTCCTTGAGGCGAGCCTGGAAACGCGTGCGAGTCGTCGGCATCTGGAAAATCATGCATCAGGACAAGAGAGCGATCCGCAAAGAGTTCAAGACCAAATCGCGGATCGAGATACACGGGATCGCACACGGGACGTCGCTCCTCTCAAACCCGCTGAAGGGGCCATGGTAATTGATTCAACTACGTTGACCGTAGATGAAGTGGTTGAGACAATGATGGAGCGGATACCAGCCTGGCAGTGAGTACGTTTGGGTATGGGATCCTGTGGGTCCTTTGCCGAGTTCTCGCGGCGTTGTTTTTTCGGTACAAAGTGGTTGGCAGTCACCACCTACCTTCTGCTGGGGGCGTGGTCTTTGCTGCTAATCATGCCAGTTACACGGATATCCCGTTACTTGTCTGCAGTGTTCGACGAAGGCTGTATTTCATAGGGAGGTCGAATTTATTTCCCAATCCGATTCTGAGCAGGATGCTTCAATCTCTCGGTTGGATTCCGCTCCGTCCTACGCGGGTTGATCGAAAAGCCTTTGGGTGTGCCGTAGATTTATTGACCGGCGGGAAGTCCCTGGTAATTTTTCCCGAAGGCACGAGGACCCCTAACGGTCAACTTCAAGAGGGAAAGCCCGGGATTGGTTTCCTTGTCGCCAATGCGCACTGCCCTGTTGTGCCAGTCTATATTGCAGGGACGTTTGACGTGTTGCCCATAGGAGCGAAGTGGATTCGATGCCGTCCCGTTCGGGTGGTTTTTGGCGAGCCTCTTGATTTCACTCATGAATTGCAGATGTATCAAGGAAAAGACTTGTATCAACATATTAATCGACGAGTCATGGCGAGAATTGCAGACCTGAGTCGTGTGGGACAGTCTGATAATTCCGATTTAATCATCTAAGTAATCCGGCCCCACGCGAGCTATGCCGGCATTGCTTTCAACCCCGATCGCGTTTGCGAGTGGAGACTGAGAAAACGAATGAACAGTGTGTCAAACCCAATTGAAGAGATAGACGCCACTACATTGGCGGCCATGTATGATGAAACCTTTCTGAACTTTGAGGAAGGGACGATTACTGAAGGGAGTGTCGTCGCGATTCAAAAGGATAGGGTGATTGTCGATATCGGGTATAAGTCCGAAGGGGTAATCTCAGGCAATCAGTTCCTTCCTGAGGAATTCAGTAGCGTGGCCATTGGAGATCGTCTCCAAGTCTATATCGAGCAGCGTGAAGATTCAGACGGCAACTTGGTCTTGTCAAAAGAAAAAGCTGACAAGATGAAGGTGTGGGAAGAGCTGGAGGTGGCCCATGAAAACGAGAAGGAAGTGCAAGGAAAGGTCATTTCGCGCATAAAGGGCGGGATGATGGTGGACATTGGTGTGAAAGCCTTTTTGCCGGGGTCCCAAATTGATTTGACGCCGGTCCGCGATCTTGATGCTCTCGTCGGCAAATCCTATCCATTTAAGATCATTAAAATCAATCACCGGCGCGGCAATGTGGTGATTTCACGGCGTGCGCTGCTTGAAGAAACGCGCGATAAGCGGCGGCAATCGACCTTAGCAACGTTGGAGGAAGGTCAGCAGATCCAGGGCACAGTCAAGAACATCACCGATTATGGCGCGTTCCTTGATCTAGGTGGGATCGACGGATTGCTGCATATCACGGATATTTCATGGGGCCGTGTCGGGCATCCCTCCGACATGTTTTCAGTCGGCGATAAATTAGAAGTCTTGGTGTTGAAATATGATAAAGATTCCGGCCGAATTTCCTTGGGACTGAAACAAAAGACGGCGGATCCGTGGATGGAAATCGCTGCCAAGTATCCTGAGAATTCCCGTGTTCAAGGAAGGGTTGTAAGTTTGACGGACTACGGTGCCTTCGTCGAATTAGAGCCAGGAGTGGAAGGTCTTGTCCATGTGTCGGAAATGTCATGGACGCATGAGGTTCGGCACCCGTCTCGTGTGGTAGCGGTTGGCGATGCTATTGAGGCACAAGTGCTTCACGTCGATCAGCAGGGCCGAAAAATTTCATTGGGTATGAAGCAAACCGCCCCGAATCCCTGGGAGCTCATCCAATCGCGATATCCTGTTGGGACTCAGATTGAAGGCAAAGTAAAGAGTGTCACAGATTTTGGAGCCTTTGTCGGTTTGGATGAGGGCATTGATGGTCTCATTCACATTTCCGACATGTCCTGGACAAAACATATCAAGCACCCCTCCGAGTTGTTTAAAAAAGGTCAGCGTGTTGAAGCCATCATCTTACGGATCGACAAAGAAAAAGAACGTTTGTCACTAGGCTTCAAACAATTGACGGCGGATCCATGGGAGACAGACATTCCATCACGCTATCAAGTGGGGGCAGTGGCTTCAGGAACTATCTCGAAAATAGCGGACTTTGGTGTGTTTGTTGAACTGGAAGGTGATGTTGAAGGGCTCATTCATATCAGTGAAGCTGGCCAGGAAGGGCAAAGCAAATTGGAGGAGACCTTCCAAATCGGGGCTCCAATCACAGCCAAGGTCGTGAAGGTTGATTGTGAAGAACGCAAGATTGCGCTCAGTGTCAGGGAATATATTCAGGAATCGGATACCCAAGATCTTGAGGCTTTTAATAGCGCACAAGGTAGCGTCGATCAGAGCTTAGGCCGCGCGGCTCAGAAAGACGAGGGAAGTTCCGAATTGCCAAGGCCCCTTTAGGTGCAGGTCAAGTGATACACTACGGAGGTTGGTATGACTGACGAATCCAACAAAACCAAAGGCCCGTCTCGATGGCGCAGAATCTTTTGGATTTTTTCTGCTGGATTGCTCTTGACCATTTTCGGCAAAGCGGTGATCCCGGAAATTGCTTCCATGGGGCAGGACCGTATTGCTTTGGTTCGGATCGAAGGTCCGATTCTTGATGCGTACACGACAGTCGAGGAACTCAAAGCGTTCGGAGAAGATCCTTTAGTTAAAGCCATCGTACTACGGATTGATAGCCCTGGTGGAGGGGTTGCTCCCTCGCAGGAAATTTATAATGCGGTCAAGCGAATCCGTACTCAGCATCATAAGGCAGTGGTGGTTTCGATGGGGACGGTGGCTGCCTCTGGTGGGTACTACATTGCTGTCGGCTCCGATCGTATCCTGGCGAACCCAGGAACATTGACTGGCAGTATTGGCGTGATCATGCAGTTGGCCAATTTTCAGGAGTTGATGGATAAAGTCGGGGTTCGGAACTTTGTGATCAAGAGTGGCCGTTATAAGGATGTGGGGTCACCCTTTCGAAGGATGAAAGAAGAGGAACAACAACTTCTTCAATCCGTGATGGATGATGCGCATCGACAATTCATCGAAGCCGTTGCGGATGGACGTTCCATGGATGTGGCTGATGTGGAACCTTTAGCGGATGGAAGAATTTTTACAGGTCAGCAGGCGAAAGATGTGCTCCTTATCGACGACCTTGGGGACTTGCAGGATGCCATTCGATTGGCTGCGGACATGAGTGGAATGAAAATGCCACCCAAAGTCGTAGAGCCGCCCAGAGAATTTTCCTTTCGTGAGATGATCGGCAGTTCACTCTTTGGCAGTTCGTCCGTTCTTCCGATCAAGACAGGCCTGAACTTAATGTATCTTATGGCGTTTTAAGCTTGTGTACTCGCATGCAGAAGGCGTTACGGAATTGCTTAAATGCCATTTTGGAGAACCATTCCATCGGTTGACTCTGAAAATTGAAGGAGAAAGGCGATGACCAAAGCTCATTTGATTGAAAAAGTAGCTGAGAAGGCTACGAATTTGAGTCGCCGTGATGCTGAAAAGGTCGTGAATTGTTTATTTGATTCAATCCGAGATGCCTTGAAGGATGGGGAAAAAACGGAGATCCGCGGGTTCGGAAGTTTCCGCGTTCGAGTCAGACGAACCAAGGATGGTCGCAATCCCAAGACGGGAGAAAGCGTGGCTGTTCCAGAGAAAAAGATGCCATTTTTTAAAGCCGGAAAAGAAATTAAAGAGCTTTTGAATCAATAATTCTCTAGTTAGGAATATTGCGGTGAGTACTTCAGATCCGTCAGCCACCCTAAAAGACATTCCTTGGACCGATGAGGCGACCGAGCGCTTACAGCGCGCTCCGATTTTTCTTCGGTCGATGGTGAAACGTTTGGCCGAAAAGAAGGCTCGTGAATTGGGAGAGGCGCAAATTACTGCGCCCTTACTGGATCAATTTAAACGACAAATGATGGGCTCCATGGGTGGAGAATCGGGAATGGCCGAAGCCGCCAGTCAGATGGAGAAGGGGCGGTTGCCGTGGACCGCTGAGGCCAAAAAACGCCTTCAAGCAGTTCCTGAGTTCATGCAGGGGATGATTCAACGGATTGCTGAAGAGATTGCTCGCGAACGCGGGCACATGGAAGTGAATGTGGAACTGTTTGAAAAAGTCGAGGCTTTGGGGGATAAGCACGAAGAAGCGAAGGCTCCTTTGGAATGGAGTGAGGAAGCTTTGGTGATGCTGCAGGAAAAAATAAAAAATTCTCCTCCCATTGCTATGGAGTTTGTGTCTGACATGCTCAAGCGGGACGCAGAAGATCTTGCCCGTGAGTCCGGTATTGGAGTCATCGATACACAAGCCTTAATTCGCATGTGGGAGGCTCCACAAGAACAAGTGGCGTGGACAGATGAGGCCTGGAAACGATTGCACACTTCTCCAGATTTTGTTCGTAGCGGCATTCGCAAAGCGGCAGAACGACGTGCCAGAAAACTGGGATTGAAAGAAATCGATTCGGCACATCTGACGGTGTTTCGGAATGAAGCGATGATGAAGGCCGTCAAGCGTATCAGAAGTTTTGGCTATAAGGAACTCACGTTTGATGCTTTTGATGATGCGATGGTAAAGGTCAAACGGCTAAAGGGCAATGATCAAGCCGAACAACGCCTCTCTGAAATTCGAGATTTCATGAAAGACAAGCCAGACGTTGGGGTGTTGGGTGAAGACCTCATGAATCGATTCCGGCAGTATCTAAAAGGGGAAGGTAAGCTTTAAGCGGGCTGTTGAAAAAGCCTGCCAGCGGCGTTCTCGGGTCTTTGTCGGCTTCGCGCTCACAGACTTGGCGCTCTTCGCACCGTTCGCCCTCACGTACTCTATGTGCGGTCCGGTCGCCAAAAACCCTGCGGCCTTGCCTGTGGAAAAGGACGTCTTGGCGCCCTTGGGTTTGGGCGGGTGAAATAGCGGGACTTTTTGAACAGCCCGCTCTTTTAGGCCGATAAAAGGCTGGGAATGGCCATCATTTTATTGGCGCTGACACCGTATCCTTCGAGACTCCTCCACTTCTCGCGTTTTCCCTGACGAACTCATTTTGATAATTCATGTTCCTGCCTTGGCCGCCTCTTTTGCTAGCTGATCAACTATTTCATTGTTGGGTTCTCCCGAATGGGCCAAAACCTTGCGCCACGTTAAGCGCATGCCAGAG
>JAYWMS010000517.1:0-1702 GCA_035873215.1 Nitrospirota bacterium
CCAGCGCGCCAACAAACTTTGATCCACGATTTGCCACAGACGCGACCTCGTCACGAATCAATCGCCTCCTCTACGAACGATTGATTGACTTCGATGAGACTTTTCACCCCATTCCCTCCCTGGCCGAATGGGAGATGATCAGCACAACACACTATCGCTTTCACCTGAAGCCCAACCAAAGTCGTTTTCACGACGGCACCCGGCTTACAGCCAAAGATGTGAAAGCCACCTACGACTTTATTCTGGAGGCTCAGAACGCGTCTCCTCATCGCAGGCCTCTGAGCCTGATCAAAGAAGTCCTAATCCCCGGCCGATTCATCATCGATTTTTTGTTGAGCCGGCCCGATCCACTCTTTCCAGGTTATTTGGCCATTAGCATTCTTCCGGCCCACTTGATCGCCACCGACCATCCTTTCCATTCAGACCCGATCGGAAGCGGTCCGTTTGCCTTTGTCAGTCGCCACGATGACACACGGATCACACTGAAGCGCCTAGCAGATAACCAGGCTTTTGAGTTCATCACAGTGCCGGATCCGACGGTGCGTGCCCTCAAGCTGTTAGCGAATGAAATCGATCTGGCGCAAAATGATTTTCCTCCTGAACTGGTGAGCTATCTTGAAAAAGACGAGGAGATACGGATTGAACGCCATCCAGGATCAAATTTTTCTTATCTGGGGTTTAATTTTGCTGATCCGTTGACCCAACAAATTACCATTCGTCAAGCCATTGCCCATGCTATTGATCGTGACGCTCTCATCCAATTTGTATTAGGCGAAGCCGCTCATCCTGCTGAATCGCTGTTGGTACCCAACCATTGGGCTGGAGCCCAACATCTCACACCTTATAACCACGATCCTGACAAGGCACGGGCTTTAATACGACAAGCTGGATACACCCTGGAACACCCGGCACCCCTTACCTATAAAACCTCCAGCGACCCCTTTCGTGTGCGACTGGCCACCATCATCCAATACCAATTGGGCCAAGTGGGAATTGATGTCGATGTGCGAAGCTACGACTGGGGTACATTTTACGGCGATATCAAGGCCGGACAATTTCAGATGTACAGCCTCGCTTGGGTCGGCATCAAAACACCGGACATTTTTCACAATGTCTTTCATAGCCAATCGGTACCGCCAGAGGGAGCCAACCGCGGCAGGTTTCACAGCCCGATCGCAGACCGTCTTATCGAACGTGCCGAGCAAGCACAAGACCTCTCAGAGAAACGCTCGCAGTATCAAGGACTGCAACGCCACCTTCACGAAACCTTGCCGTTTGTTCCCTTGTGGTATGAAGATCATGTATTGATCGCCCGGCGAGACATTCAAGGATTTGTCATGACGCAAGATGGAAACTATGACGGGTTGAAGTTCGTTCACCGCCAAACCTCCACAGGGTCGGAAAATTGAAAGTGGTCGCACGAATGCTCATTCCAAGACTGCTCGTCGCGGCTGGGGTTATCCTCGGCGTGATGTGTCTGGTCTTTTTCCTGTTGCATCTCGTCCCCGGTGATCCGGTTGACGTGATGCTGGGGGAATCCGCACAACCGACTGACAAAGAAGCGCTTCGACAAGCGATGGGGTTGCATCAACCTATCCATGTCCAACTGGTGCAATATTTGAACAATGTGTTCCATCTTGATTTGGGCCGATCGCTGTATTCCGGTCGACCAATTTCTGAGCTTTTGCTTGAAAGACTCCCG
>JAYWMS010000526.1:0-2047 GCA_035873215.1 Nitrospirota bacterium
CTCTTCCGATCTAGCGGCGAGGCCATGATGGCGGGAGGATAAAGAAACAGAGGAAGGAGTGCAAAAGGGAGAAGCGTGAACAAGAACGAGCCCCACACCCAAATGCATGTTTCCCGGGAATGCAGGATTCCTCACACCGTACAGCCACGAGACACCCTATCTAACCCTAGTCTCACAACAGACAACCTCGACGCAGTGGAGGACCCAGTGACACTATCCAGGGTACCTAACCCGTTAAGCATCAACGGACTGGGGATGAAGCTACCGGGTTGAGGGGGGAGGCCACCCCCGTTTTGGGTGAAGCTGCTGAAGGCGCCATCTCATGCAGGCGGTTAAGTATCGCATTTGGCGGACCCAGGCGTTTCAGGTTTGAAAGGAAGCGGTATGCGCTTAAGAGGCGAGGGTATCGCTCGGCGAATCCTCCGTCTTTCATATGCCACTCGTTAAGTTGACAATACCTTCGCCATCGCCTCCGGCAAGCCTTAGGCCCGTTCATCCCGTCGACTTTAGATCGGCCGCAGCTTGAACTGGTGTACGTTGCATTCGCCGCTTCGAAAATATGCGGCACAACTGGTCAGATATTTCTTGTACATTGAATACGTGGCTTCGTTAGTGAGTTCAACAGCGAGTTTTCGATTTGCTTCGAGATTATTTACCCAACATTCAAGTGTGTGAACATAGTCTTTGCGCAAGCTTTCAACGTGGTCTAGTTCAAGGTGTGCAGATCTAGCACATTTGATCACGACTTCTGGGGTTGGAACATCCACACCAGGGAAGATCTCCTTAGACATAAATCGAACAAAGCGCAGGAAAGAAAAGACCTTAGACGGTTTCCCGAAAGTGATGGACTGAACCACGACAATACCATCCTCAGGCAAAAGGGTCCGGCATTTCTCGAAGAATGCCCGATGCCTATCTCTTCCGAAATGCTCAAACGCACCAATCGAGACTATACGGTCAACCGGTTCATTGAATGTTTCCCAGCTCTGCATGCGAAACTCGATCCGAGGTTCGTTAGTCGCCAATCCCTGAGCATAGGCGTATTGATTTTTGCTGACCGTCAGTCCGATTACTCTCAGCTGGTGTAACTCCGCTGCTCGAAGCACCGTGCCGCCCCAACCACATCCGACATCCAGTAGCAACTGTCCAGCTTTCAACTCACATTTGCCAAGAGCCAGGTCAATCTTTGCTCTCTGGGCGGCAGCGAGGGATATTTGTGGTCCATCAAATTTTGCACAGGAATAGGTCATCGATGGGTCCAAAAATAAGGCGAAAAACTCATTGCCCAGGTCGTAGTGTTGTTGTGCCTGTCCGACAGTTGAGCCGTAGTGATTCTTGTTTCGACTAAGCATTTATGTTCCTCAATTGCATTTTGGAGTAATCAACCCAAGCACCAGGAAAAAGGGTACGGTAGTTTTGCTCATGGGTATTCCCTCACTCACACCAATCCTAAAAAATTTCACTTTGGCGATTTCGCTTTCCACTCCCTGGCCAACCGTTGAGCCTCGGCAATTTGGGCGGGGGTCATTTCATTCTCTTTGGATCAGCAAGCGGCCTTAGTGGGAGTGGGATTCGACGATGCAAAAGGTGAAAGCTTGTACCTGCCAATTCAGTGTGGTGGATACTACCTCCCGCGCCTTAGCGATACACTCACCAGGAGTTGTCGGAGCAACCGCAACGAGGGCTACCATGACACTCACGATTCCCACCAGGACCAATTTGACGGTGCGCATGACCTGCCTCCTTTGTAGTGTGTGCAGCAGGAGGGTTGTACCCCCGCTCACAATGGTCACCCTATTGAATGAAAACAAAAAAGCCTTCCCAGGCCGCACTGACCCAAGAAGGCATGACGAAACTGTCTATTGTAAGGGGAGAAGAAAATCGAAGGCTGAACTACCCCGGGTCCACGGTGAATCTCTCAGATAAGGTATTAATCGGGAAGCTTATACCCCTCACCAACAAAATGATAGTGGGTAATTAACCTAAGAAGGGCAACAATTCATCCTACCACAGAAGGGCAACAATTCATCCTACCACCTGCCTGTTC
>JAYWMS010000003.1:0-1579 GCA_035873215.1 Nitrospirota bacterium
GAGCAAGCCAGAGCAAGAGGGTATTCAATACAATCGTTATCCAGATGCTTTTCTATTCGATGATGCTTCCAATTTCTTTGGTGTCATAGCCTCCCAAGGCTTCAATTTCTTGCCGGAAGCCACGAGTGACTAGCGTATCCAGAAACATCTGCATTCCAGGATGCGAATGGAGATACTTGGTCGGGATCACGAGGTCGTATCGTTCCTCTTGCAGCGGCAGAAAATCGAGGTCATAAAAATGCCCGACCGCCTGTGCGCCAATGCCCACATCAGCCATGCCCTCCTGGATGGAACGGCCCAATTCAAGCTGAGAGGAACACTGAGATTCATACCCACGTACCACATGACTCGCCATCCCTGCCTTTCCTAATAAATGATCCAGCAAGAGCCGCGCCCCCGACCCTCCTTCACGATTTATCAAACGAACACTCGACCTCGCCAAATCCTCAATCCCCTTCACTTTTTTAGGGTTTCCCCTACGGAGTAACAGTCCCTCCTGCCACGCCGCGAATCGCACGACCGTCACTGCATGGCCTTTCATGTATTTTTTCAAAAACGGAAGGTTATAGGCCCCGGAACGAGGATCCACGACATGAATACCCGCGACATGCACCTCACCCCGCTTTAACGCCTGGAGGGCCGCCAAACTTCCCATGCTCCATCCAAGAACCGACGCATCCCCACCATGCTGACGGATGTGTTCGTTCGCCAAAAAGATTGCTGGATCGCAGCCTGCCACCACCACTTGACGCTCAAGGTTCTTCTGCGATTTCAGGAGCCGCACATACACGGGGTTTAACCGAGGCGATGCCGATGTTCGGGAAACTCGACCCAACTGAATGCCATCAGCCGGGACGGTATAATTGAGAATCGATCCCAATTCTGCCACTGGCCGGGCGACCACCTGGCCATCAACAAAACTCAACTTCACTCTGTTTTGGGAGGACCCCAGGCCTGTTTCACCAATATAATTTGCTTCAATGATCTCTTCTCCTTCCTCCAGTCCAAACATATCTTCTACCGTACAGCCCAACACCCGTGCCAGCCGAAGGGCTACCGCCGTCCCCGGAAGGTATTGATTCATCTCCATGGCATACAACCCTTGCCTGGTGACCCCAACCATCGAAGCCAACTGCCCTTGGGAGACACCTCGCTCCATACGAATTTGTTTCAATCGATTATGAATCACCCCATGAGGAAACTGGGGAGAGCCGAAAGGGGGAGAAGCCTTTTTCATTGATCATGATATTTGCAGATTTAATATCCCGATGAACCACACCTTCTTCATGGGCAACTTGTAATCCCTGCGCTATTTGTATTGCAAGATTTAGAGTTTCATCAATGGACAAAGAACTGGATTCGATTTTGGCCTTTAGTTCCTGACCCTTGATGTATTCCATGACAATGAACATTTCATCATCGTGTTCTTCAATGGCGTGAATCGTAGCGATGTTTGGATGATTTAAAGAAGCTGCTGCTTTAGCCTCAATTTTGAAACGTGCTCGTTCGTCTGCATTAGCAGCGATATGATGGGGTAGAAACTTGATTGCGACTTCTCGTTCTAACTCTGTGTCTTCTA
>JAYWMS010000042.1:0-2354 GCA_035873215.1 Nitrospirota bacterium
CGCAGCCATTTTTTTGCGCGGAGCCTACAGGTGATACGTGAGCACGGCAAAATGGCGAGAACGCCGCTGGCGGCTTTTTTCAACATTCCCGGCAAGGAAAATACTATGCGCCCCTACTCGCACGAAAGCCACACCAAGGGAGCAACTTCATGAACATGTCATCACCGGAAATGCTGAAAGTAGGGATTTCACTCCTCATTGAATATGGCCTCAACGTCCTAGGAGCCATCCTAATCTTAATCTTAGGTAAGATGGTCGCCGGCTGGGCGCAACGCCTCGTGGCAAAAAGCCTACAAAAATCAGGAAAAGTCGATCAAACCCTTCAAGGGTTTCTCGGCAATCTGGCCCGCTATTTAGTCCTTGGCTTCACCATCATCATGGTGTTGGCCCAGTTTGGGATTGAAACCACGAGCGTCATTGCCATCTTTGGTGCTGCAGGCTTAGCTATTGGGTTAGCCCTTCAAGGCACGCTCAGTAATGTGGCAGCAGGGGTCATGCTCCTTATTTTTCGTCCCTTCAAAGTCGGTGACTATGTGGAGGCCGGAGGAACAGCCGGAACCGTTCAAGCCATTAGGCTATTTATTACCGAACTGGCCACGCCGGACAATGTACAAATTCTCGTGCCCAATGCCCAGGTGTGGGGAACGGTAGTAAAGAATTACAGCCATCATCCCACACGTCGTGTCGACTTTGCCCTGGGTATCGATTATAGCGACAACATCGATCATGCCATACAACACGTTCATGCAGTCATAAACGCCGACCCCCGAGCGTTAACAGACCCCGCACCGATGGTTGTAGTAGGAAACCTGGGAGAAAGTTCTGTAGATCTCACCATTCGGGTATGGTGCAACGCGAGTGATTATTGGGGCCTCAGGTTCGATCTCACCAAAGCGTTCAAAGAAAAACTGGACACAGCCGGCATTTCGATTCCCTTCCCACAACGAACGATACATATGGCGAAGAGTGAGGGTTAGCCATGTTCCTTTTAATCATCTGAGCCCATGGAGATAGGGATGAGTTGCATGATTTGTCATAATGCCACGTCCGAACAGGTTTGCAAGGCCAACGGCTTTGATATTGTGCAATGTGCAAACTGTTCGCTGCAGTATACAGAACGACTCCCGAATGAAGGGTCGGTGGTAAACGCCTATCAGCACGATTCACCCGTGACACGTACGGCCTTCAATCAATTTCGAAAAACCCTGAAATCCGCTTCAGAATGATGACCATCACCAAGCTGGCTACCGTCCATGGTCGGTTTTTGGACATCGGTTGCGCAGAAGGCGACTGGGGAGCCGCGGTTCAAGGAAATAGACAATGGGATTATCTAGGGTTAGAGCTTCAAAAGGGATTACTCACCTATGCCAAGGATCGATGTCTCAACGTAGCACCTGGGACTCTCGTCGATCAGAAATTCCCCAATGAGGAATTTTCCTTGGTCACGATGACCCATGTACTGGAACACCTGTATGATCCGCGTGGCACATTGATGGAAATTTCTCGAGTGTTAAAACCCTCGGGATTGGTTGTCATTGAAGTCCCAGATACTAGCCACCCCAAATCCGAACGAAAAAAGAAACAAGGCCGATGGTATGGCCCACCCGGGCACCTATGGTATTTTTCTCAGAAAACCCTTCACCAATTCCTCAACGTATTAGGCTTCACTCCCATTTTGAGTAAACGAACGATGTTGAAACCGTACGTTTGGGTTATTGCTCGCAAGTCCACAGATGTTCAACCAACATGAATACTTCAACCTGACAATACTGGCTATTGTTCGACGCCTTCGTGCGTGGTCGAGCCGCAGAGTGAAATGCGGATACCGGGCGAGCACTGTTTGAGCGTAAGAGGATGTTGAAAAAGTCCGCCAGCGGCGTCTCGTTGGTCGAATCCCTCAACGTACTCTTTGTACGTTTCTGGCTCTTCGCTGCCTGTGGCCTTGCTGGACGAAGCTTTTTGAATTACCCCTGGAGCGCGAGTTCCGAATTCTCCGAATTTGGGGTTGGGGCGCAGGGGACCCTTCGGGACTGCCCTGGGCAGCCCAGAAGGGCGACGCACGGGCGAAATGGTTTTGGGTCCTTTTGCCGAAACAAAAGGACCTCTGCTGCCGGGACGAAACCCGGCATAATTTTGAATTGTTACCTTGAATAGAATACTTCGTAGAGATTCTGAGGAGCAGATGAAAAGGAATAGCCCAAGGTTAGGATGAGAAATGCCCATCCTGAAGCCAAAACTGGCCATCGATCAGTTACCTATTTCAAGCACGCGACACACTTCTTCCCTCACGCTCCCATATACGCCTGAAACCGCTTCGTCAAAACCGGGAACGATTTGCCATCGGCAAATTGCCC
>JAYWMS010000081.1:0-4063 GCA_035873215.1 Nitrospirota bacterium
GTGGATTCCCTCCAAACCCTATACCCGACCATAGGTCTTCACACATGACATACCTTTATCAATTGGCGGGTCCGAAACGAAGCTTCCTCTAAAATATCTTACCATAAGAAGGAGCCCAAGTATAATTGTTTAAGTATGTAAAACCAAGGATTATTTTAAAAGTGAACTAATTGAAACCAGAACTAATTTTTTCGAATGATCAACCCATTGAATCTCAAGGGGAATAAAAACGTAAATATTGGGCCATTTTTCAGAATCCAAGTCAGAGACGAGACAGTGCCTCAGCACAAAGAGCAATTCTTTCTATATGAGCATTTCTCTCCGCATGATCCATCAAAGAATCAATAACCGCATTGACATCCCATTCTGAAGATGGAAGATCCCAACGAAGCTTCTCTCCATCCCAGCACATCAAGACATTTCCCAAAACAATCGACCCTGGTTGATCATTCAAAATGGCTTGCACCATATCCCCAATAATAATCTGCCCTGCTGACTGGTTCATATCTATTTCTGTCTATCTCGTTAAAGGATTAAGGAATTTTATTCCATTCTATTAGATTGCGCCTTCAATATTCAGAATGATCATTTAAACAGGATTCCGAAAATTTCTTCAAACTGCCATTGAATCGTTCCAGCAGATCTCGCATCTTATGTTCTCTAAACTGAGGTTCGGATTGGGAGATTTGAGGTTCAGACCAATCGCCTTCGATTTCGACGAGGAATGATGAAGATCCCCGGTGCATCTCATGAACAATTTGTTCACCTCTCAAGAGTTGAATACTTTGCTGTGTATCCTGCAATGAACTTATGGCTTGTTTACAATTTTGATCCCACACAGTCGCAAACACGACCCCACCGCCACAAAATACCACACCTGCCAAGAGCAGCCCTGCAGCATAACGACTGAGAAGAAATCTCATTAACATTCGATGATCCCTTTCGAACATTTTCTGGATCTGACCTCCAACGACTTTCTCTCTGTGTTCCTTGTCTTTGCCATCATAACGAGGTGACCATGGAATCAACAATTCGGCATGCAGCGTACAGTTTTGGTGCGTGATGGTCTCGATGCACAACCTTTTTATCCGTTATAATGAGTTGGTGATTATTGTGCATTTGTCACCAGAAAACTCAATTAGTTTTTCATGGATTTATCTACGGAATTTATAGGGAACCGTTCCTAGAAATGGAAAAATTCAGACAAGAAGAGCTTTTGGTTTGAGGAGATGAAAAGGGGGTAAACGGAAAAGAAGAATACACCGTCAAAAGAAAGGTCAATTGAGAGAAAGTTTTCAACCATTTATTAAATCACGTGTTTCACCCCCTCTTAAACATCAAAGAGTAGACAATCAGTCATTGTTGCTCACCAGATTTCGGAGTCGGACTGTATCCCAACGTTCCTGTAACAGTAGCAGTTCGAAAAAAAAAGGGGAGGGTTTCCCTAATAGAATCCCTCCCCCATTTATACCACCAAAACCTCTTTTCTTAGAAACGGCTATTGCGACCACGACCTCCGTCTCTTCCACCACCACCACCACCGAAACCGCCTCCGCCTCCGCCTCCGCCAGATCGCGGAGCCATAGGCTTGGCTTCGTTCACGGTTAAAGTTCGGCCACCCATTTCAGTTGAATGCAGGGCGTTAATGGCTGCCTGTGCTTCATCCTGAGTGGCCATTTCCACGAAACCAAATCCCCGTGATTGGCCCGTAAACTTATCCGTAATCACGCGAGCTGATTCCACAGTGCCATGCTCAGCAAACAACGCTTCCACTTCAGAATCAGAAGCAGAATACGGCAAACCACCAACGTAAATCTTTGAACCCATGAGGTTCCTCCTTAAATTTAATTAGATCTTGATATTGTCTTGTGTGGAGAAACAAAATTTACTGGAAGGTGTGGGCCGCGGACGCGAGATATGAAGCGACTGTGGTCAGACTTCCGACAAAGACTCCCGAGCAAAACAACATCAGTTACGAGCCATACTCTAACTTTTCCATGACCAGGCCCCAAGCCATAGAGTTTCATGATTGTAGCATACGGCCATTCAAAAAAACAGCGTTATTTAGCCATGATTTTTCATGGAATCAACCCGTTTGGAAAACCCATCATCATGATCAGGTCACCTAAGGGGCAGAAATGCGCTCTCCCCCCCTTTCGACGATTACTTGTTGCCCTCCACCGTAGGCTGAACCGCATTTTTCCTGCGATCGGTCTGACCGGAAACCCTAGGGGTTTTGGGGGCGTCAGGGAATAGAATTTTGGTAGGAAGCAAAACCGTATTCTTAAGGACGGTGAAGGCAAGTTTGGCAAAACCTGTTAATCCCGAGGTGAACGATTCCACCGGTAATGCTTGTACTCGAGGTTCATGAAGGCTACCCTTAACCTCAAAAAGAGCCATTCCCTGGATTTCCTCATCGCCTTCCAGCAACATGCGAAAAAGCGAAACCTTTTTCAATAGATCAAAATACACCCCAAATGGACTAACCGCCGCGACTAAATTCAATTCATCGTGAACGGCATCGTAATCTCCAGCTGCGGTCATCTTTAGGATAGGGCCACTCATTACGATATCATTAGATGTGAATACCCCCTTGTTTACTTCAATCGTGGCCGACTGTGTATCAAAGGGATATCCGTCCTTATTCAAATCGATCTTACCTTGTAATAAGGTTGGAAGATTCATCAATGCCAGCATTTTAGGAACGATTGTTCCTCTTTGAATACGACCATCCCTAATCATACATGTGAAAGTACCACGAAGACTCGACATGATTCCGTCATCGTTCTTGCCATCGCCCTCAATCTTACCATCAAGAGAAATGGTGCCTATTAACATTCGCTCCTTAAGGTTATCTGGTTGCAAGAAAGATCGTTCCAATGCTTCAAGGGAAGCATCCGAAAGATTGACCCAACTCTTTACTGAAGCAGCTTCGCGAACAGGTAGATGCACCAAGAAACGTCCTTTGAGGTCTCCTTGATCCATTTTCCCCACAATTTGCTCAATGCCAATAACTTCCTCATGAATGTGCAGCGTTCCTGACAACTGGGGAAACTGTAAGTCTTTATAATACGCTTGTTCGAATTTCAGTTGGCCTGAAACCTGCATTGTGGCCGCCACTCGCTCTAAGAAGTCTCTGACGGGAGAACGTGTGCCTTTTGGGATTAAAAGATCCAGATCAAACTGCTTTCCATAAGCCGAGAACTCCACATCCTGGGTGGTTTCCCAGTTATGAACGACACCTTCAATCCGAGCCTGACTATCCACTAATCGAAATTCAAGCCGCTTTACCTCTGCCTCATGATTATGAAATTTCAGACGCAACAGGACATCGGTGGCTGGTGCCTGAATCCCCTTTACATCAAGACGCCCATTTGTTAGGGCCACCCATCCATTCTTTTTCCACCGACGCCAATCCTCTCGTTTTCCTTCGACATTCAACGAAACCTCTACCGTTCCTGAATCCAACGCACCGTCCAATATAGACAAACCCGAAGGAAGGTTTGAAACATTGACAGGTTCAACAACCATTGAAGCCGTAAATTTGTCCGATGAAGCCACTTGAAATAGCCCTCGTCCCGATATATGCAGGGAGGGTAAGGATAAAACCACCCGCTCAACGGACAGGGTATCTCCTCCATGGACTTGCGTTTCCACCTTCACCGACCCTGCCACCCCAACTGCCTTCCTGAGAATTCCTGGGACCGTGATTTTTGTTCGTTCCACATCCAACGATAGAGCCACTTTGGGCTGTTTAAGAGGGCCTGAGAGAATGCCTTCGAAAATCGTTGGTCCTTGTACAAAGGACTCAGTAGTAGGGTTACCTCTTTCCAACCACTTAAAAACGTCTTCTCCCTGCAACCTGCCTTGAACTTGGATGTCATCGTAGTATTTCTCATCTTGAAATTGTATTGAGCCATGAACGCCAAATTCACTATTCCTCCAGAGTGCACGAACTTGCTCAAACTTCACTTGGGTCGTGGAAAAGTTGAGATTTCCCGATACACCGGTCAATGGCATGGTGAGCCCAGGAACGTAAAAACTCACAGCTTGAGGAAAATAT
>JAYWMS010000105.1:0-7006 GCA_035873215.1 Nitrospirota bacterium
GCTCTTCCGATCTTCGGCACAAGTGTTGGGTATGTATATGGTCTGCTATGCCATCAATGGGTTCTTTCAACATTGCAATGTTGAACTGCGACTTGGTCTCTTAAATTACCTCGTCAGCGGACCGGAGTTGCATCGTTGGCATCATTCGCAATGGAAGGAAGAGTCTAATCATAACTATGGGAATAATGTGATTGTATGGGATTTGGTTTTTGGCACCTACTACCTACCCAAGGACAAATTGGTTGGAGATCTGGGATTACTGAATCGTCAGTACCCTGCAAGCTTTGTGGAACAGCTGAAAACGCCCTTCATTCCTGGGTTGGATAAACGAAGGACATGATGCCCAACGTCCACGACTCGGTTCTCAACGCGGGCATCCAGGGCATGATGTGGCTTACCAAACAGTTCTGGTGGAAGCCGTTTATCCAGCAAACCCACCAGCCGCAGTTGGTGCAACATGCCCTCCTCCACCATATCCTTTCAAAAAACGCTCAAACGACGTTTGGCAACAGCCATCAATTTCGTTTGATTAAGGACTATCAAGCCTATCGTCAATCCATTCCTATCCATACGTATGAAGATCTTCGCCCCCACATCGAAGCTCAAGAAGAAACGAAGGAAGGGTGCCTCAATGTGGAACAGCCCATCATGTATACCCAAACAAGCGGGACCACCGGCAAACCAAAATATATTCCGGTGCTTCAGAGCACATTAAAAGATTATAAAAACCTTCAGAGACTCCTCGTGTTTGCCCAGCATCAAGCCCTACCTTCCATCTATCATGGAAAAATCCTGGCAATTGCCAGCCCGGCGATCGAGGGGAAATTAGAAACCGGCACACCTTTTGGTTCAACCTCCGGACTCATTTATCAAGGGCTTCCCCGGTTCGTGCAAAAAAAATACATTCTTCCGCCAGACGTGCTCGCAATCAAAGAATACGACCTCAAGTATCTTCTTATTGCCGCCTATGGATTGGCCGAACCTCGGCTTTCCCTCTTAGCCAGTGCCAACCCCTCAACATTCTTAAAACTGTTAGATGTGATCCAGCAAAATTACTCCAAGCTCCTTGACCTGTTGGCGAACCCCGAGGATGGCTCATTCCCAACTGGATTCCCTTTTCCCCATGTCACCCCTGGTCGCATCTCGGCGCTGAACGCATTGAGAGGACAGGAAGACCGCATCACGCTGGGGACGTTGTGGCCACAACTGCAAGCCGTAGCAACCTGGACAGGAGGCAGTTGCGGGGTCCTCATCCCAAAACTGCGATCATTGCTCCCACCGACAACTTCGATTGTAGAGATGGGCTACCTCTCAAGCGAATTTATTGGCAGTGTGAATGTTGACGTCCAAAACAATCGCTGCATTCCCACTTTTCACGAGAACTTTTTTGAGTTTGTCGAACAAGACGAATGGGAAAAGGAGAACCCAACGATTCTCACGCTTGAGGAAGTTGAAGTAGGAAAAAGGTACTATGTGATTGTGACCACGCAACAGGGCCTGTACCGATACTTCATCAATGACATCGTAGAAGTCACGGGGTTTTTCAATCGGACTCCCACGATCCAGTTCGTACAAAAAGGAAAAGGAGTCACGAACCTGACCGGAGAGAAGCTGTACGAACATCAGGTGATTTGTGCGATGGAATCCGTCAAGAAAGAATGTGAGGCGCACTTTGATTTTTTCATGATGCTTGCTGATGCCGAACACCTTCAATACACTCTCTATATTGAACACCAGCCACTGGTCGCTCCCGTGGGACCAATTCTTGAAAAGCACCTTGCCAGACTCAATATTGAATTTGAGGCCAAACGACTCAGCGAACGATTGAAACCGATTAAGGTTACTTTCCTTGAGTCAGGGACAGCGGAAACCTATAAACATCATTGCGTCACCAATGGGCAACGCGAAGCACAATTCAAGCTCGTGAAATTGCTGTATACCAAAGATTGCACCTTCCCCTTCTCTAACCATGAAATCAAATAATGAGAATGGACATCACACGTCTCACCATTTCGAAGCTGGATATACCCTTTAAATATGTCTTCAGTCATGCCACTGCCTCCCGTGTAAGGACGGAAAGCATCGTGGTGATAGCAGAATCCATACATGGTACGAAGGGATTTGGAGAAGGATGTCCCAGGAGCTATGTCACCGGAGAAACGATTAAATCGGCCTTTGACTTTTTTGAGACCCACAAAAAAGATTTAAAACGCATACAAAATCTGGATGACATGAAATCGTGGCAGATTCAACACCAAGGCACGATTGATGAGAATCCAGCTATCTGGTGTGCGATCGAACTGGCTTTTTTAGATCTCCTTGGCCAAGAAACTACCCAATCCATAGAAGCACTGTTGTCATTTCCGGAGTTATCCGAAACCTTTCAATACACAGCAGTGTTAGGAACTGATAACATCGAAACGTTTCAAAAACAACTTCAACAGTATTCAGCCCTCGGTTTTACGGACTTTAAGCTCAAAGTCTCGGGACACCTCACAGACGATAGGCAAAAACTCAACCTGCTCGATGAACTGAATATTCACAATGTCCGCATCAGACTTGATGCAAACAACCTTTGGAAATTATCAGAGGAGGCTATTACCTATCTCACACAATTGGAGTATCAATTCTTTGGAATTGAAGAACCATTGGAAGCCAATGATTATCAAGGCTGTAGAAAGATCTATGATGCACTGCGCGCGCGCATAATCTTAGATGAAAGTTTCCTGCGGATTTCTCAGTTTCAAAGCATCCAAGATTGCCCAGAAACGTGGATCATCAATATCCGAATTTCCAAGATGGGAGGCGTTCTGCGATCACTAGCTATAGCAAAACAGGCCAAGATTTTGGGTATTCCGGTCATTATCGGTGCACAAGTCGGGGAAACCAGCATTCTCAGTCGAGCGGCCTTGACCGTCGCCAATGCCTATCGCGATATTCTTCTTGGACAAGAAGGAGCTGTCGGAACCCATTTATTAGAACACGATATGACCGACCAACCTATCATGTTTGAAAAGGGCGGTGTGGTATCACCACAGCCATTTGGTTCAACACCTGGTTTAGGTTTGAATTGTCACGTATCACGAACTGACTTGGTAGAGTAGAAGCTGGACTGTATACTATCCACTATCGCATGGGGCATTCATTCTCATGGAAAATGGTATCACCGTGGTCCAAATACAAAGCCCCACTCAAGGTGCATTGTGTTTCAAACCTGCCTCTGTACATTTGGCGGGGATCTGAGTACTATGCGCGCCGATTCGAACAGCCAGCAGGCTACACAGCCTGCAGACAATGGCCGACATTCACTATGCATTAAGCGTGAATGCAGCCATCACACTAACCCTCGAATTTAAAGGAGAGCCGCTCATGGGCAAAGGGGAAGACAAGCGAAAAGAAACGAAGAAAAAACCAGCCAAGACAATGAAGGAAAAACGTGCGGAAAAAAGAGCAAAGAAGGGGTAGTGCCCAATCAACACCCTTACTCTAGCCAACTGCACTCCCAGAGTCCTCTCGAATTTCTCAGTCACCTTCCAATCATCAGAAGACCCAGCCAGGATTCATCACCTGGCTGGAATTTCCCCCAAGACTCCAACCTGCATTCGGCCCCTCAATAAGTTGGTCCCGCGGAACCAGCCTGGAATCGTATTGCCCTTCTTTGTAAGGAGGGGCCAAGGGGAGGTAGAATCCAACCATCTTTCTGAAGCGAATGATTCTTTATGCGACCGATGAGGAACACGGAATGACTGAACCCACCATCACTTGTCCCAGTTGTCAGACCGAAATCAAACTCACTGAATCGCTCGCCGCACCACTGATTGAAACCACGAAGCGCGATTTTGAAAAACGTCTGGCCCAAAAAGACACTGACGTTGCCAAACGCGAGTCGACCTTGCGCGATCAAGAGGCCGCTCTGAGTAAGGCCAAAGAAAACTTGGACGATCTAATAACAGAGAAGCTCAAACAGGAGCGGGGCAAAATCATTGCCGAAGAAGCGAAAAAAGCAAAATTCGCTATGGCCAATGATTTTGAACAAAAGTCCAAAGAACTCACCGAGCTGCAAGACGTGCTGAAGCAGCGTGACGAAAAACTGGCCGAAGCCCAGAAAGCCCAGGCCGTCCTGTTGCGCAAGCAGCGGGAACTGGATGATGCCAAGCGCGAGTTAGATCTCACTGTGGAAAAACGTGTACAGGAAGGGCTCACCGCCACGCGGGATCAAGCCAAAAAAGAAGCAGAGGAAGCGCTCAAATTTAAAGTCTTGGAAAAAGAGCAAACCATCACCGCCATGCAAAAACAAATCGAAGAACTCAAACGCAAGGCGGAGCAAGGTTCTCAGCAACTCCAAGGCGAAGTGCAGGAACTCGAACTCGAAGGACTCTTGACCACCAAGTTCCCTTTGGATCAAATCGTGCCCGTGCCCAAAGGCGAACATGGCGGTGACGTACTCCAACACGTCGTCGGCCCCTTTGGCCAACCATGTGGGACCCTTCTCTGGGAATCAAAACGCACAAAAAACTGGAGTGACGGGTGGCTCACCAAACTGCGCGAAGATCAGCGCGCAGCCAAAGCCGAGATCGCCATCATATTGAGTCAGGCCCTCCCGAAGGACGTGGAGAGTTTTGAATTTATCGACGGCGTGTGGGTGATCCATCCCAAGGTTGCCTTGCCGGTGGCGTCCATGCTTCGGCATTCACTCATCGAAATCGCCATAGCCCGGCAAGCCTCGGAAGGACAACAGACCAAAATGGAAATGGTCTATCAGTATTTGATGGGGCCCCGATTCCGTCAACGAGTTCAGGCCATCGTCGAAGGCTTCTCTACACAACAAGAAGAACTGGACAAAGAACGGAAGGTCATCATGAAGCAATGGGCAAAACGTGAAGAACAAATCGACCGCGTGATGCATGCGACCGTTGGCATGTACGGCGACCTCCAAGGCATCGCCGGGAAAACCCTTCAAGAAATCGATGGTCTCGAACTCCAAGCGTTGGATGCCCCCAAGGATGATATTGCCCAAAAACCTGCAACGTTGTTTGAATAGACTCGTCTACCATTTATAACTGAGCCCTCATCATTGGGGTGCATTCTATTAGGAAAATCTGGCAGAATCAGAGACCTCGTTAAAAATACAGGCATGGAGTCAACGCATGGCAGAATTCCAATATCAGGAAATCTTTGAACACGGAAAAGATACGACAGCCTACCGCAAACTCACCTCGGAGCATGTTTCTATCACGTCTTTCGAAGGCCAGCAGATACTAAAGATCGATCCAAATGCCCTCACACTCCTTGCCCGAGAAGCCATGGATGACATCTCGCATTTGTTGCGGGCCTCCCACCTTAAACAACTCGCCAAAATCCTGGATGATCCGGAAGCCTCTGATAATGATCGGTTCGTCGCATTAGAACTGCTCAAGAATGCCAACATCGCCGCGGCACGCGTGTTGCCAGGCTGTCAGGATACCGGCACCGCCATTGCACTGGGATATAAGGGGCAACAAGTGTTTACGACCAGTGATGATGCTGAAGCGCTCTCGCGTGGCATTTACGAAGCATACGATCAACGCAACCTTCGTTATTCACAGATGGCCCCACTCGATATGTACACAGAGAAAAATACTGGCAATAATCTCCCAGCGCAGATTGACCTCTATGCCGTGTCAGGGAGCGAATACCGATTTCTGTTTATCGCCAAAGGGGGAGGCTCGGCAAACAAAACGTTTCTGTATCAAGAGACCAAAACTCTCCTCAATCCGAAATCCTTACTTACCTTTGTTGGGGAAAAAATACGGACCCTTGGCACATCAGCCTGCCCACCCTATCATCTCGCCTTGGTCATTGGTGGATTGTCTGCAGAGTTCACATTAAAAACGGTCAAACTTACGAGCTGCCATTATCTGGATGACCTTCCAACTTCCGGGAACAGCTTGGGCCGCGCATTCCGAGACGTCGATTTAGAAAAAGAAATTTTACAACTCTGTACAGAAACAGGAATCGGGGCGCAATTTGGTGGAAAATACTTCGCGCACGACGTCCGCGTCATTCGCCTTCCCCGTCATGGTGCCTCCTGCCCTGTGGGACTCGGCGTGTCGTGCTCCGCTGATCGCCAAATCCTGGGGAAGATCACCAAAGAGGGTGTGTTTCTCGAACAACTCGAAACCAATCCCGCGCAATATCTTCCGGAGGTGACGGAAAAAGATTTAGATGGGGCAGTGGTCAACATAAACCTGAATCAATCCATGCCAGAAATTCTTGCCGAGCTTCGGAAGCACCCGGTAGCCACCCGACTCTCCCTCACCGGCTCCATCGTCGTGGCACGAGACATCGCACACGCCAAATTGAAAGAACGCCTAGATGCCGGAGACGGCCTTCCCCAATACATCAAAGATCATGTCGTGTACTACGCTGGCCCTGCCAAGAAGCCCGAAGGCCATGCCTCCGGCTCCTTTGGCCCTACCACAGCCGGACGCATGGATTCCTACGTGGCTCAGTTTCAAGCCGCAGGCGGCAGCATGGTCATGCTGGCCAAAGGCAACCGCTCCAAACAAGTACGCGACGCTTGTGGGAAATATGGTGGATTTTACCTTGGCTCCATCGGCGGCCCCGCCGCGAGACTCGCCGAACACAGTATTAAAAAAGTGGAAGTCCTCGAATATGAAGACCTAGGCATGGAGGCAGTATGGAAAATTGAAGTCGAAGACTTCCCCGCCTTCATCGTCATCAACCACGAAGGAAAAGACTTCTACGCCGACCTTGCCGCCCAACGCCCCCCAGCGTTGGTCCAGGTTGAAGAACAGGGGAAGAAATAGAAGAAAACAAGTAACCGAGGTATTTTAATTCGATATGACAACTATCGAAGCTCAAAGTTTTTTAAGCCCAGTGATAGAATGGCCTTACGCTCATGGTATTGCATTGCAAGACATGAACCCATAAATTTGTCCCTCAGTGGCGATTATTTTCTCGTGTCAATTTTTCAATCTCACATCAGATCTTTCCACAATTTACA
>JAYWMS010000130.1:0-2014 GCA_035873215.1 Nitrospirota bacterium
CGTCGGATGCCAGACAGCCCCTGATGACCAACGACAGCAAGGTCAATATTATACTGATCAATGGCTGACAAGATTTCATTGTATGCCAGGCCCTCGCAAACGACAGGGTGAAGTTTTAAGTTTTCTCCATGGAACCAGTTCTGCACACGTTTGACGAATTGTCGAGCATTTTCGAACATGTGCCTACGTAGATGTTCTAACTGCTTATCCGGGTGCGAAGTTGATCCTATACCGGAGGCCACGGATCGTTGCGGGGGATCAATCACATTGAGAACATACAGGTTAGTGCCTGCGGGGAATTGAAGCTCCTTCAGAAAGTTTTTTGCATTCTTGGCATAACGCGAGTGATCCATCGCAAGCAAGACATTCATAGATTTTTTCATTTCGGGTTTCTATCCTTATTTAGAAGTGACCCGCGATTCTTCAATTTTCAGATGGTATTCGGAAAAAGAGGCCTTCACTATTGACTTGCACTAAAGAACGAGGCCGTTTTCACGTTCACATTTCTGAGATCTGCTGTGTATCCTTGCCGGACCTACGCTATCTCCATGAAAGCCGAAACCGCCCATCGGTCCGATCATAGCCCCTTGTTATCAAAGATCTCCCTTTTCAAGGGTGTAAAGGAGTCGCAATCCGCTCCAGGTGTTGCCGTTCACGAAGAGCCCGATGAGTAATCAGATGATAGACTTTGACTTTGACGAAATCGTTGAACACAAACCAGACGAGAGCATAAGCCCAAATAAGGCCGGCCAGCTTCCATCCGATTGGGTTCATAAAGATTCCATACACGGCAAATAAAGTGGCGACCACTTGGGTGATTTCACACGTCCAGAACAATTTCGCGGAGGGAAACGGTCTGACCCAAAAATGATGTTCCCCCGCACGGGTGAGATAGATCGTCATATGACCTGCCACGGTCAACTTCAAGAACATCAGGGTCTGAACGGTTGCCCGATCCAAATGCAGTACTTCTTCGCCGATCCAGAACAGCCCAAAAGAAGAGAACACGCCTAATATTCCCAGAGTAATAGCGATTGTCAGGACTTTGTGCATGTTCCAGACGACCGGTCGATCCAGGCGTTTGGCATTATCGTAGGCAATCATCATAATGGGGCCATCATTAAGGAGCGCCAACAAAATAATCATCACCGCCGTCACTGGATAGAAATTAAACACCATGATGGCTAATGTCATGAACAATAGAACACGAATGGTCTCGGCAATGCGATAGATGGCATAACTGTTCATGCGTTCAAAGATCATCCTGCTTTCTTTGATTGCTTCAATAATGACCGAGAGGCCTGGAGCAGTCAGCACAAGATCCGCGGCGCTGCGGGCCGCATCCGTGGCGCCGGACACGGCGATTCCCACATCGGCTTTTTTCAACGCAGGCGCATCGTTCACTCCATCCCCGGTCATGCCCACAAAATGGCCGAGTTTCTGGAGAGACTCGACAATATGATACTTATGCTTCGGAAAGACCTGGGCAAAGCCATCCGCTGCTTCAATCTCTTTTCCATCCATTGGTTTTTTTTGTTGAAATAAGGCTTCAGCCGTCTGAATGTTTTGCCCCAGATGAAGCCGGCCAGCAATTTCTTTGGCGATTGCCAAATGGTCTCCGGTGACCATTTTAATATCAATACCCTGCTGCCGGACCGCCTCAATCGTCATAGCGGCATCATCACGTGGGGGATCCAACATGGGCAGTAAGCCAAGAAAACGCCATTGACCTGAATCATTCGTCTTGGCCACGCCCAGTGTACGGTACCCACGACCGGCAAGTTCCTCAACCTGTTGATTGACCTGAGCTTCCAATTGTTCACGATTAGCGCTGAGCTTCAGAATGACCTGAGGCGCACCTTTCGCCACCTTAAAGCGTGTCTGGCCACAAACCACCGTCGCCTCGGTTCGTTTGATGACCGGATCAAAGGGAATGAATCCATCCACCGTAAACGGGTCGAGACTCCCGGATTCCACTTTCTCAAAAATGGCCTCGTCAATCGGATCATGGTCT
>JAYWMS010000500.1:0-9168 GCA_035873215.1 Nitrospirota bacterium
CGCATGAGAAACTCCTTGTCTACCGCCACCGTCATAAACTTGAGGACCGAATCTTCCAATCGATAGAGGCGTTCCAGCTCAAAGACTACATTCCCTTTCGCTTCGAATTGAAATAACACAAAGGTGCCGCGGCGATCATGCCCGACTTCATAAGCAAGCTTCTTCTTTCCCCAATTGTCGACCTTGAGAATAGAGGCGCCATGCTTCTCCAATGCGCCTTTCATTTTCTCAATGATTTGAGATGCCTCGTCATCCGTAACCGAAGAGCGCAAAATACAAATAGATTCATAATAAGCCATGCACAAACCTCACGAGATTAGGAAAATCCCACACATCGATCGCGACCACAGCGGGCCTACGCACAAGGGTTGAGAAATTATCACAGCAAAAAAGAGACTGTCAAACAACATCTTAGCGTGAGCCTCACCTTTTGGGAACATGCTAAGGACACGGTCAACAAAAAAGTCCTGGCCTGCGGACCCCGACGTCTAGGCTTTTGAGACCATCACACCTTAAGATGGAGCTGGTGAAAAAGTCCGCGCCTCTACTCGGCTATTCTTCGATTGTAATAATTCATCGCAACTACGATTCCTTCAGAAACCATACAGTGTAGGGCTTCAACAGCCTTTGTCACGGCTTCTTTTATTGCCGCCATATCCTCCCCGTAAAACGGTGACAACACAAAATTGGCTCCGTTTTGACCCGGCTCAGGGCGGCCAATACCGATTTTCACTCGTGCATAGGCATTCATTCCAAGACAGGAATCAATAGAGCGAAGCCCATTGTGCCCCCCTGAACCACCACCAAATTTGATTCGAAGACGGCCAACGGGCAAGTCCAGATCATCGTGTACCACGACAAGGTGGGACGTGTCGTGCTCGAAGGAAGTGAGGAGAGGTTGCACAACTTCTCCAGTCAAATTCATCCAGGAGGCAGGAACAACGAGAGTGACGGGGTTGGGGCCCAGCTGCCCGGTTCCTATCTCACCCAATCGCTGAGAGCCCAAAGGAATGGCCCAACTCTTGGATGCTTGTCCAATGACCCACTGCCCGACATTATGCCGGGTCAACGCATAATCCATCCCAGGGTTACCAAGTCCAACTATAAGGTGCAACGATTATTTCTTGCCCTCACCGCCCTTTGCAGGTGCTGCAGCCTCGGTCTTCCCTTTCTCGGCAGCTGGAGCCGCGGTGGGAGCTGCGGCGGGAACGCCCGCAGCGGGAGCAGCTGCAGCCTCCCCTGTGTCAGTCGTCAACATGGCCGCCAGTTTGGCCTCAGACATCGGGGCCGAGACGTTAACCACCATCGCATTGGGGTCTTCGTGAATCTTGATCCCTGAACCAACTTGGACATCACGAACGAACAGCCCCTGGTTGATGAGCAACGCAGACGCATCGATATCAATCTGATCGGGAATATCACCTGGGAGGCATTCAATATGCAGTTCACGCAAACCATGGTGCAACACCCCTTTATCCCGACGCACGCCGATTGGAGCGGCGCCAACAAGATGCATCTGCACCTTCGCACGAATAGTCTTATCCATGGCCACTTCAAACAAATCCACATGCAGAACGCCCTCCGTCAAGGGATCCACCTGATAGTCTTGAATAACAGCCGTGCGCTGCCATTGTTTCTCGCCCTCCGTCACCTGCAGTGAAATCAATCCCGTGCTTCCGCCTTGAGCCACTAGGATTTTTTGGACGGCCTTAGGCTCCATGACCAATGCGTGCGATTCCCCCTGCCCATACAAGACCGCCGGAATTTTCCCCATTCGTCGAATTTGGCGGGCAGGTCCTTTCCCGAACTCAGATCTGACTAGAGCTTCAGCAACAAACTTCATAACAGTCCCTCATCAATTAATAACACCCTGTTTCAATAATAGTTGGGGTTCATCCGATGCCGTGAATCTTGGAACGTGGAAGATACCAGTCCCCCTGGATACGAACTGGTTATTGTACAGGTCTGGAGGCAGAATAAAAAGGGGGGGTCAATCAAAAAGGGAGGTCACAGATTGTTCTTCATGAATGCGTTGAATCGCCTGTCCTAGCAGCGGCGCAATAGACAACACGCGAATCTTGGAACAGAGCGCATCTTTGCCTTGAATCGGAATTGAGTTGGTCGCCACAACTTGGGTCAGACAAGAGTCACGAATCCGCTCAATTGCCGGACCGGAAAGCACAGCATGGGTACAGATCGCCCAAACGGAGGAAGCGCCGTTATCCACACAGGCCTTTGCCGTTTCCACAATCGTCCCGGCCGTATCAATCATATCGTCCAGCAATAAGACATGGCGCCCGTTTACGTCCCCGATGATATTCATCACTTTAGCCTGATTCGGCCCTTCACGACGCTTATCTACAATAGCCAAATTCGCATCGAGCCGTTTGGCAAACCCCCGAGCACGTTCGACACCCCCGGCATCGGGAGAAACGACGACCATATCGGCATATTCATTTTTTTTCACATAGTCGAGCAGGACTGGCCGCGCATAAAGATGATCAACAGGAATATTGAAAAATCCCTGTATCGGATCCGCATGAAGGTCCATCGCCAACACACGTTGTGCCCCAGCAACGGTAATGAGATCGGCAACCAGTTTGGCAGTGATCGGAACCCGAGGTTGATCCTTTCGATCCTGTCGAGCATAGCCAAAGTATGGCAACACGGCTGTGATACGTGAGGCTGAGGAACGCTTCAACGCATCCATCATGATCAGCAATTCCATGATGGAATTGTTGACGGGATGGCAGCAGGACTGAATAACAAACACATCTCCGCCTCGAACATTCTCTTCGATTTTGACCCGAATCTCACCGTCGCTGAAGGTCGAAACCGTTGCTTGGCCTAACTTTTGTTGTAGGAACTCACTAATCTCCAGAGCCAGTGCAGGATTGGCATTTCCGGTAAAAAGTATAAGATCGCCAGCCATGGTTCAACGCGACTCCGTCTGAATAAACATGTTGTAGAAAGTGTGATGATGGGAGTGAAAGAATTCAGCTATTCTATTATATGTATGTCATCTCTCACAGGTTGTCAACCAAAAATCCAACGGAAAAATGACCGTTACGCATGAGACTTTACGGGGTAACAAAGCCTAAAGAAACCGGTGATAAGAGCGGGGACATTCCGGTCGGAACAACCCATACCTGCCAATCCGGCACCGCATCCATCATTGATTTGGCACGCCACGCATCTTGCTCGGACTGAAACACGCCAAAGACTGTCGCCCCACTACCTGATAACAAAGCCACCTCCGCTCCCGCCTGCATCAACTGCCTACGCATATCACCCAAAGCCTGAAACTCATCCATCAAGACATCTTCAAAATCATTCGCCATAATCGATACGATATCGTCCCAGCAAAACTCCCGACGGGATTCAAAGTCCTTATACACATCCGAAAGTTCCGGCTCCTGTGACCGGATCATATCGAGTTCCTGATAAGCCCGCTGTGTAGCAATCGGGAACCCGGGATTCACTAATACCATCCACCGATCTCCGTTAATGGTCACGGGCAGCAAATCTTCTCCGCAACCTCGAACAAGGGCTGATGGCGCTTGAAAAAAGAACGGCACATCACTGCCCAACAGCTGCCCAATAGCAGTCATCTCGGCCACAGACCAGCCCATTCGAAGTAAGTAATTCAACCCCATTACCGTCGCAGCAGCATCACTACTGCCTCCCCCCAAACCGGCACCCATGGGAATATGTTTACTCAATTTCAATTCAATACCAATAGTGGATCGGCTTCGCTCAAGGACGGCCTCAGCCGCGCGATAGACGAGATTATTCGAGTCGGAGGGCAGCGCACTCCCCGGGCACTCCAACCGAACACCGCGAAAATTCGAAGACACCCGAATCTCCAGTTCATCCGTGAGCCCGACTGTTTGCATAATCGACCACAAAGAATGGTACCCATTCGGTAATCGACCCAGCACTTTAAGGATCAAATTCACCTTTGCAGGAGGATGAAGGACGAGTTGCGTCTGAGGGTTCTTCACACAGATTCTCTTTCAGAGGGTGAATCGTGCCACGTCATGGTTCGGAGTACAACTTCATGTGAGATGAGTGATGAGACATGGGTAAAACATAAGGTTCACCAAATGCCTCAACTTTTAAAACTCTTCATTCATGATTCATGACTTCTCACTCTTCATGCTTACGGTTCACTCAACATTATCCTACGACCGACGCCATAGAAAAAATAGGCAGGTACATAGCCACAACAATAAAACCGATGCCCACTCCCAACAAGAGAATAATGGCCGGCTCAATCATAGTGGAAAGTAACAACACTCCGCGATCGACCTCATGTTCATACAACTCCGCCACTTTTTCTAATGTCGTGTCCAAAGCCCCTGTAGACTCGCCCACAGCAACCATCTGGGTGACCAGACGCGGAAAGAGCGTGTGGTTGGCCAAAGGGGACGCGAGCGGTTGACCGTCGCGAACCGCGATGCGAGCCTCATGTAGTGCCTTCTCAAAAATCGATAGGTTCGACGTTTTTCCTGCAATGGCCAAACCCTCAAGAATCGGCACCCCACTTCGCAACAGCACACCAAGGGTACGCGTGACATGCACGAGTGCCGTCTTTTTCAACAGGCCTCCAATCACGGGCAACTTGAGTGCCATCCACTCCCGCGCACGACAACCCGCATCGGTGTTATTCGACACCTTCGCAGCCAACGCCAAAACTAGGGCGCCAAGGACGACGAAGCCTATCTGCTCCTGCAAAAACCGACTCGTATCCAGCACTACGACTGTCGGCCAGGGAAGCGCATCGCCGAAATCGGAAAACAATGGTTCAAACATCGGGATGACCCAAACTAAAAGAACACTGATCACCAACAGGGCCACACTCAACACCGTCAGGGGATAGATCAGCGCAGAGCGAACCTGTTGCGTAATCTTTAGGACTTTTTCCTGATGCTGCACGATGCGTTCAAGAATCACATCTAATCTCCCACTAGCCTCCCCAGCCTCAACCATTCCCACATACCAGGAAGAAAACACCTGAGGATAGGGCTTCAGCCCATCCGCGAACGAACTGCCCGATTCCACACTTTGCCCCACACCCTCCAAAACCGTACGCACCGTAGGATGCTCTGCATGAGCGGTCAACATGTCTAAGCCCTGGGCCAAAGGAACCCCAGCTTTGATAAGAGTCGACAACTGCATGGTCACCACCATGAGATCGTGCGGACGAATTCGCTTCTCCCAAGTGGGCCACGAGATCGTCATCGACGATTTCTCGCGCATCCGCATGACCCGCACCTGCTGCTGTCGCAACAGGCGCGCCGCATCGTGGACATCGTGAGCGGTGACTTCTCCATACGTGACAGGGCCTTGACGCTTTTGTCCTTGATAGGCAAATACGGGCATGGAGATGTATCCCTCCTTAAAGAGCCAGGTTCTCGGCTCGCAATTCACGCATTTCGGATCGCGGACTACCCCCCACGGGTCACGGATTCTTCATCCTGCCGGACGAGCAACATGCGCGCGCAATCGCACATCCGTTCGTTGGAGTAAATGCTGCAGCTCATCCACAGCGTAGGAATGTGCCATTGCCGCCGTCGCTGAAATCAATCTCCGCCGATACAGATCCACAAGCGCCTGATTGAGCGTTTGCATCCCGTGCTTGGCTTGCCCGGTTTGCATAATGGAATAGATTTGCTGAATTTTATCTTCACGCAAAAGATGACGCACCGCCGACGTCGGGGTTACCACCTCCGTGGCCAAGACCCGTCCAGGACCATGCGCGTGAGGCACCAGCGCATGAGACACCATTCCTTCAAGCACCGCTGCTAACCTCAAACGCACCGTAGGGCCACGGTCCAGTGGAAACAGGTCAAGGAGGCGTAGCAATGATTGTAAACACGAAGCCGCATCGATCACCCCGAATACTAAGTGCCCGGATTCCGCCAGGGAAAGGGCAGTGTTAAAAACGGCTAGCTGATCCAATTCTCCAAATGCAACAATGTCTGGATTTTCACGTCGGATCGTGGCCAGTCCCTCTGAAAGCGTGGCCACATCAGTCCCAAGGGATCGCTGCGAGATAATGCTCTTCTTATGGGAATGACTATATTCAACAGGTTGTGCCAACGTCAGAACATGAACACGACGTTCGTGATTGATTTTTTCAAGCATCGCCGCGAGCGTCGTGGTCTTCCCACTACCCGTAGGCCCGGTCACGACGATCAGCCCACGAGATTTTCTCGTGAAATCTCCCAGAAGCGGAGGCAAACCAAGCTCTTTTAAGGATGGAACCCTCAACGGTATCGCTCGAATGGCTATAGCCCATTCGCCTGATTGTCGATACACATGACAACGAAAGCGACCAACATCCTCAACCTCCAAGACCTGATCGGGTGGACAACCATCGGATGTCATCGTGGTGCTAGACGAGTCGCGCACGGGACAGGTGTGATCTATCAACTGCTCAACCGCTGCCGAGGTCAATGGTGGCCCATCCAATTGGATCAGGCGACCATCCAAACGAATGCGTGGCGAAATTCCCGAAATCAAGAACAAGTCAGAACCACCCCGTTGGACCAGTTCCTGCAACAACTCTCGAAATTCGATCATGCCTTCACCTTCGGTTGTCATCTCTCAATCTCCCGACATCGTGGCGATCTCATCCAAAGTTGTCAGTCCCGCCTTCACTTTTTTTAAGCCGTTTTGACGAAGGGACACTAGTCCTTCCCTCAAGGCGTGTCGTTTCAATGCATCGGCCGATGGCACCTGAAGGATCAACGATTGAAGGTCTTCCGAAATGGGCAGTACTTCAAAAAGTCCAATGCGCCCTTTATATCCTGTATGATGACACACCTCACACCCACGCCCGCGCAAAGGAATGACGCCTTCTGCATCCACTTCAGTAAAGCCTGCTCGGCGCAAGTATGAAATAGGTACGGGATCTGGCTGTTGGCAATCTCCACAAATCCGACGCACGAGTCGCTGAGCCACAATCAGACGGATAGAGGACGCCACCATGAACGGCTCAACGCCCATATCCAACAAACGGGTCACCGTACGAACCGCATCCGTCGTATGAAGCGTCGACAACACGCGATGTCCCGTTAACGCGGCTTTCACTGCAATCTGCGCGGTGTCACGATCGCGTATTTCGCCAACCATAATTATGTCCGGATCTTGCCGCAGAAAGGAACGCAGGACAGTGGAGAACCCCAGCCCAATGTCCTCTTTTACTTGAACCTGCGTGATACCAGTAAAATTGTACTCCACCGGATCTTCCACTGTCACAATGTTGACGTCGGGCGAATTCAAAATCTGCAAGGCGGAATACAACGTCGTCGTTTTCCCACTGCCTGTCGGCCCTGTCACGAGGATCATGCCATCGGCTCGCTCTAACGCCGACAACAATTGCGTCAGACCTGCATCGTCGAATCCCAAGGTGGGCAAGTCTAATGCAAGACCCGACTGATCCAGCAAACGCAACACCACGTTTTCCCCATGCAACGCCGGGAGGAATGATACCCGCACATCTAGCGGTTGAGCCTGTCCCACATCAAGCGTGATCCGGCCATCCTGGGGTAGCCGCCGTTCTGCAATATCCAGGTGAGCCAAAATCTTGAGCCTGGAAATCACCGCATTCCTAAGACGGAGCGGGTATGTCATTTCCGTATGCAACACACCATCCAACCGAAAGCGCACACGCACAAACTGTTCATACGGTTCGATATGCACATCACTCGCACCCACTTCAGCCGCCCGCGTGACGAGTCGATGGACCAACTGCACCAAAGGTGCGCATACATCAGACAAAGACGGATCATGAACGGATGACACCGTGGAGGTGATGCTCGAAGACGCACGTTCCAGCAAAGACGCAAACTCTACTGGGTCCAACACCGATACAGATGTAGAATGACTCGAAAGGTGCCTAGTTGACTCAGTCGAAATTAGCATCCCGGATGCCTCACCGGGAGGATCACCAGGATGGGACGATGAAGGGGGGGGACACCCCTTCTCTGAAGATGGAACGGTGCGCTGATAGAGGCTATTAATATGCCCCAGGACTTGGGAGGCTAAAGCCACCTTCGGTACAATTCGACACCCCGTCTGAAAGCGAATGTCATCCAGGTAACCCATGTTCGTCGGATCGACCAACGCCACGGTTAAACGACGGCCAATCAAATCCACAGGCACCATCAAATGAGAGCGAGCCCATTCCTCGGGCACGACCTGCGCCAGTTGTAGATTGCTCGGTTCAGGAAGTGAAGAGAGCGTTGGCAGTCCAAACTGCTGCCCCAAGAATTGGAGCAACCTCTCTTCAGTGATGAGGCCTTGCTGAACGAGTACCTCACCCAATCGAGTTCGAGTCTGCCGTTGTACCTCCAGCGCACCTTGAAGTTGGCCTTCGGAAATGAGGCCTGCCTCTTGGAGCAACTGGCCCATGCGCTCTCGAACCATGGTCCACCGACGGCTAACGGGTTAGGGGAAAACCGGTTGGTTTTATACGAATAGGTGAAAGAACTTGTAGTAGCTTACAGATCACGGACCACGCTTTACGAATCACGAGGCTGTAGAACTATTCATGCTCGTCACGCCCCGGTATATATAATGAAGGCCGGAGACGACCGTTAGGACACTCATGGTCAACAACAGTGGAAGCAAGAGAGTCGAATCCAAACCGCGAGCGGCCAGCGTCAAGACCAGGATGATATACGACAATTGAAACAACGTCGTCGCTTTACCAAGCAAGGAAGGCGACCCATCAAAGGTCATATTAGACATTTGGGCCAACAACGTTCCTGTCAGCAAGATCGCATCACGACTGACGACAACTATCACGCTCCACACCGGTACTAAATCCAGGAAGGAAAAGGTGATAAAGGTAGACATGAGCAACAACTTGTCTGCCAGCGGATCAAGATACGCCCCAAACTGCGTGCGCTGATTGGCCAAGCGCGCAATCGTACCATCCAACGCATCCGTCAACGCGGCGATGATCAACGTGAGAAGCGCGTACCCAAACTCATCATAAATCAGCAACCCGATAATGACCGGAATGAGCAGAATACGAAGAATGGTGAGGCTATTGGGAATATTGAGCGTGACCGTCAGAGTTTGGTCTGGCCGATTGTCTACAGCGTCTATGGTGGGGGCATCCTTAGGCATGCGGGCTTTCTTCCTTTCAATTAG